>CABPCX010000096.1 GCA_902406135.1 uncultured Eubacteriales bacterium | reverse complement strand
TATCCGCAGATGCATCTTGCAGACTGATTTGATACAAGAGCAGTTCTGTATTCGTTTTTGGTAGCCAGTTCATTGCTGGCGGAAGTATTGGCGATTATGGCAGCTCCTGCCATTGTAAGATAACTGCTTGGAGGTATGGGAGCCCAAAGGTCTTCGCATATTTCTATTCCGAATGTGAAATTTTCTATGCCTTCAGCCGCAAATAAAAGGTTGGTTCCCACGGGGACACTCTGGCCGCAGAGGGCAATTCCTCCTTTGAGGTCCTTTCCGCTTTTGAACCAGCGTTTTTCGTAGTACTCGCCGTAGTTGGGTATATAGGTCTTGGGAACCGCTCCGAGTATATCTCCGTCATATACAGCCACAGAGCAGTTGTAGAGGCTGTTGCCGATATTTACAGGAAGACCCACAACAACAACGGTATTTTTATTTTTTGTTGCCTCGGCTATCATAGAGAGGCAGTCTTCGGCTGTGTTTATAAGTGAAGACTGAAAGAAAAGGTCTGCACATGTATAGCCTGTAATGCAGAGCTCGGGAAATACAAGAAGCTCAACGTCTTTTTGAGATGCGGCGTTTATAAGCTTTATTATTTCACCGGTATTATATTTACAGTCAGCAACCTTAAGTTTGGGTACTGCTGACGCACATCTGACAAATCCGTACATATTTAATTCTCCTTTTGTAAGTGATTAATTAAATTATGATTTTTGAAAGGTGAATTGTCAAGGTCAAAGATAAAATGGTTTGAGAAAGACTATTTAATTATGACACTTATTTTTTAAATGTCAAACGGCATAAAAAAAGCCCCACACGGGGCTGATTTTAACAGGGTCTGCAGCACATACCGCAGAGCATATTGGCAATACACAAATCAAGACATATATTGCTTGTGCCGCATACGATAGGAGAACCTCCTCCATACTGCTGGTATGTTGCTCCGCCGTTTTTCATACGGCTGAGAAGCTGTTTATATTCAAAATTATCTGGTTCCATTCGCACAGCCTGTTCTGCATCGCTCATGGCTTCTATTCTGTTTCCGATGCCGTAGTTTGCAAGGGCATGGAAATAATACCATCTTGCGTTTCTCTGGGAACTGTCTACGGAATTAAGAACATTCAAAGCCTCTCTGTAGTGGCCGGCATTTATATAATTCCTTGCGGCTGTAAGCTCTGTTGTAGCTTCCTGCTGCTGTGAATATCCGCCGAATCCGCTTCCGAATATATCTTCCCACGAAAATCCTCCGTAATATCCACCGCCACCGTTTCCTGCGTTTCCGTAGGGATTTCCATAAGGATTGCCGTTTTGTCCGCCGTAGGATGCTTTTCCTTCGCGGATATTTCTTATCTGGTCATAGGCCGCATTTATCTCACGCATTTTTTTCTCGGCATTTTCGTCACCGGGATTTACGTCGGGATGATACTTTTTGACAAGTCTTCTGTATGCTTTTTGTATTTCGTCATCTGAGGCATTGGGAGACACTCCCAGCACCTTATATGGATCTGATGTCATTTGAAAATTCCTCTCTAAAATTAAGGCTGTCGGATTTTTAAAGTAACAAAATTATTATACATAAACCTATGCCATTTGAAAAGCTAAAGTCAAGTATGTTAATAAAGACTTAATCAATTTTTAGCCGTTTTGCTCAGATTTGGCATTTTTCTTTGCTGCGTAGCGAATCCATACCCCTGAATAAAGAATATTTTTTATTATGTTCACATTCTTTGAAATGGGCAGGGAAAAGAATGCTTCCGAGCAGTCAGCCATAAGCATAATAAGAATGGGCTCAACATTTTCGGGAGGCAGTGAGGTGAGGGGATTATACCTCTCCTTCTTTATGTCGTCCTTTAAGTCGTCCCAGGCATCCATAACGTATATAAACCTTCCTAAGCCTGCTGCGGCTTTTCTCAGCACATCCGAATACTGGTCTTCACGGAATATAAAAATTTCAGCCAGAAGCCTTCCGAATATGTTGGCAGGTATATCGACATTTAGTATTCCCTTTGATTCCACATCAGCAAGCTCCCTTAGACAGCTTTCCATAACCTGGCACTGTCTGGGATATTTTTTCTTTATATCATTATAATTTTTGCTGTAGAGGGCAGCGGCGGCACGGGCCTTAAGGCTTTTGTCGTCATTCCAGTCATCAAGCAGCTTATTATAGAATAAAGCCACATTCATATCTGCCGCATAGTCTGAAATTTCATTTACTATATATGTGTGCCTGCTTTTAGGATGTACAAAGCATCGTTCCTCGCCAGTTGTATCATCGGTATCATATAATGATGATAAAACCAGGATGAGAAAAGTCATATCATAAGTAAGAGAGGCACGGCTTATACTGCCGTGCCTCTCCTTAAGTGTCCGGCACAGCCCGCAGTAAAGCCCTTTATATATTTTAAGATCCTCATTTTCTAAAGTCTTTACATTAGCTGTAACATACCCGAACATCAAATCAGCTCTTTCTTATAAATTTTTCTCCGCATTTAGGGCAGGTTATTTCTATTTTGCCTTTTCCCTTGGGAATCCTGTTGTAAACGCCGCATTTAGGACATTTGAAAAACTTAAAGTCCTTACTCTGAGCGGCCATTTCAGCTTTGCGCTGTTTTTTTACAGCAAGGCTGTATCTGAAGTTTAAAAACTTTTGATTTTCAGCAGAACGTCTGGCTATGTCCCTTGAAAACATTCTGTAGTAACAGATTACTATCAATGCTATGGCAATTATCCAGAGAACATTGCTGAGTATCGGAACAAACCTGAGTACCACTATCGATATGACCAAAACTACCAAACCTGTTATGGAGAGCACACGGTTAAGTTCGTCCTGGCCGTAGCGTCCCATCATAAATCTTGCGAATTTTTCTCTCATTTAATATCTCCTTTTGAAAGACCAGCGGCCCCGGGGAGGAACTGTACTGAATTATTCAAGCTCAAATGCGCCTGTATAAAGCTGATAATATTTACCCTGCTGTTCAATAAGTTCTTCATGGCTTCCTCTTTCGATGATGTTTCCATGCTCAAGTACCATGATGGCTTTGGAGTTTCTTACGGTTGAAAGTCTATGAGCAATAACAAATACTGTTCTTCCCTCCATAAGTGAGTCCATACCTTTCTGAACTATTGACTCTGTTCTTGTATCGATTGAAGATGTTGCCTCGTCCAGAATCATTACAGGAGGGTCTGCAACGGCAGCTCTGGCAATTGATATAAGCTGTCTCTGACCCTGTGAAAGACTTCCTCCGTCTCCCGTAAGCATTGTGTTATATCCGTCGGGAAGCATCATAATGAAGTCATGGGCATTTGCAAGTTTAGCGGCTGCGATAACTTCTTCGTCTGTGGCGTCAAGTCTGCCGTATCTTATGTTGTCCATAATTGTTCCTGTGAAGAGGTTGACATCCTGAAGAACTATACCAAGTGAATGTCTAAGGTCATCCTTCTTGATGTTTTTAACATCTATTCCGTCATAAGTTATTGAACCTTCCTGAATATCGTAGAAACGGTTGATAAGGTTCGTTATAGTTGTCTTTCCGGCACCTGTAGCACCTACGAAAGCAATCTTCTGGCCGGGTTTTGCAAACAGTGATATATGATGAAGAACTGTCTTTCCTTCTTCATATCCGAAGTCTACATCGTGGAAACGTACATCACCCTTAAGCTCAACATAGTCAAAGCCGTTTTCTGTGGGAACCTTCCAAGCCCAGATACCTGTTCTCTTAGATGATTCTGTAACAGTACCGTCTTCTTTTCTTTCGGCATTAACGAGAGTTACTTTTCCGTCGTCAACTTCAGGTTCAACGTCCATAAGTTCAAAAATACGTTCAGCACCGGCAAGGGCCATAACTACTGAGTTGAGCTGCTGAGAAACCTGGCTTATGGGGTTTGTAAGGCTCTTTGAAAGTGAAAGGAATGATGCTATGGCACCAAGTGTAAGTCCGCCTATACCGTTGAGGGCAAGGAATCCGCCGATTATGGCTATACATACATATTCAAGGTTTCCTAAGTTCATCATTACGGGCATAAGTATGTTGGCGAATTTGTTGGCATTTGTCGCATTCATACGAAGCTCTTCATTCTTTTTATCAAAACCTTCTTCAGCCTTTTCCTCGTGGCAGAAAACTTTGATTACTTTCTGTCCGTTTATCATTTCTTCGATGTAACCGTTGAGGTCACCGAGGGACTGCTGCTGTTTTATAAAGTATTTTGATGAGTTGCTGGCAATCTTCTTTGTTACGTTAAGCATAAGGAACATAAATACCACAACAAAGAGTGAAAGCCATATACTTAATTGTAACATAGCGATTGCTACAGTTACAATAGTTATGGAAGATGATATGAACATAGGCAGTGACTGAGAAAGCATCTGACGAAGCGTATCAGTATCGTTTGTATAGTGGCTCATTACATCTCCGTGAGTATGTGTATCGAAATACTTCAGAGGAAGTTTCTGCATCTTTGAGAACATATCGTCCCTTATTCTCTTAAGGACGCCCTGAGATATTCCTACCATTATTCTGTTATATAACAGTGAGGATGTGATACCTACTGCATATATTATTCCCATACGTATTACTGCTGAAAGCAGGGGTGAGAAGTCATTGTTTCCGCTTGAAAGCATAGGAACAATGTAGTCATCGATAACTGTCTGAATAAAGAGTGAGCCTCTTACATTGGCAAAGGCACTCAGAATAATACAGATAATTACGACTGTAAACTGAGTTTTATATTTACCTACATATGACATTAAACGGCGGATAGTTTTTCCGGCATTGTCAACTTTGGGACGTGGTCCTCTGGGTCCTCTGTGGCCGGGGCCTGAAATTGGTCTTACTGATTCCTGTGCCATTATTCCTCGCCTCCTTTTGTCTGTGATTCATATACTTCACGATAGATAGGGTTAGATTTAAGAAGTTCTTCGTGAGTACCTACAGCGTTGATTTCACCGTTGTTAAGGACGATAATCTTATCTGCATCCTGAACTGATGATATACGCTGTGCGATTATAAATTTTGTAGTATCGGGGATTTCCTCTGCGAAAGCCTTTCTTATCTTTGCATCCGTTGCGGTATCGACAGCACTTGTTGAGTCGTCGAGGATAAGGATTTTAGGCTTTTTAAGAAGAGCTCTTGCGATACAAAGTCTCTGTTTCTGACCGCCTGATACGTTAGTACCTCCCTGTTCGATATATGTATCGTATTTGTCAGGGAACTGTTCGATGAACTCATCTGCGCAGGCAAGTCGGCATACTCTTACAAGTTCTTCGTCAGTAGCGTTTTCGTCACCCCATCTGAGGTTTTCTTTTATAGTTCCTGAGAAAAGCACGTTTTTCTGTAAAACTACGGCAACGGCATTTCTGAGGGTTTCGATATCATAGTTTCTTACGTCTATTCCGCCGACTTCGACAGAACCGCTTATTACATCATAAAGTCTTGGTATAAGCTGAACAAATGTACTCTTTGAAGAACCTGTTCCGCCGATTATACCGATAGTCTCACCTGACTTAAATTCAAGATTGACATTTTTAAGACTGAGTTTTTCTTCGTTGTCAGTATAGCTGAAGTCTACGTTCTTAAATGATACGGAACCGTCTTTAACTTCATATATAGGATTTTCGTTATCCTTTATGTCGGGTACTTCATTTAAGATTTCGCAGGCACGCTCGCAGCCTGTTTTTGACATAGCCACCATAACGAATACCATTGAAAGTATCATAAGACTCATAAGCATCTGCATTGTATAAGTCATTATGCTGACAAGGTTACCTGTGAGCATTACGCCGCCGACAATGAATTTTGCTCCAAGCCATAATGAAAGAAGTATACAAGAATATACGCAAAGCTGCATAAGAGGCATATTGAAAGCAAGAAGCTTTTCAACCTTAGTGAAGTCCATATAAATATCTTTTGAAGATTCCTCAAATTTTTCTATTTCGTGGTCTTCACGTACAAATGATTTTACAACTCTTATGCCTCTGAGGTTTTCCTGAACGATAGCATTGAGTTTATCGTACTTTTTAAATACACGTTTGAATATGGGATGGGCGTGGCTCATAATGAGATACAGTCCGATTCCAAGTACAGGGATAACACAAAGGTATATAAGTGCTATCTTTTTGTTTATGCTTAAAACTGCAAAGAATGCACATACAAGCATAATAGGGCTTCTGATGGCTATACGAATTATCATCATAAAGGCAAGCTGAATATTTGTAATATCGGTTGTAAGCCTTGTTACGATTGAAGCCGTTGAAAATTTATCTATATTTTTAAAAGAGTATTCCTGTACTTTATAGTACATATCATGTCTGAGATTAGCAGAAAATCCTGCTGCTGCGGATGCGGCGTATTTTCCGCTCATTGCTCCGAAAAATAATGAAGCCATACATAAAATAATAAGTATAATACCTGTTTTTATTATATAGTTCATATCTCCGGCATTAATACCGTAGTCGATAAGGTTTGCCATAATAAGAGGGATAATAACTTCAAGAGCAACTTCTCCGATAACAAAAAGCGGCGTGAGTATGGTATCTTTTTTATACTGTCTGATACATCCGGATAACTGTTTGATCATACCCATTTTGCTTTACCTCCTTAATTGTCGAATTTGTTTTTGTCACTGATTGTGATAAGATTGTTTTTCATTTTTTCGATAACATCAAAAAACATAGTAAGTTCATCTTGCGATACGCCATCTATTATCTGTCTTTCGACGCCTGAAAGCATATCAAATGTTAGGGCCTTGATTTCGTGGGCTTTTTCTGTAAGAACCAGACGTTTTAGTCTTGCGTCGTTTTCAACGGGTTCTCTTTTTAAATATCCGTTTTTTTCAAGCACCTTAAGAATTGCTGTGGCCGTTGACGGCCTGATATTGAGTCTGCTTTCAATATCTCTCTGGAAAACGTCTCTACCCTGGTCCTGCTCACTTTCTATATAACATAAAATATGCATATGCTGTCCCGTCAGGTCTATTTTTTTTCATTGGAGACCATAGTTATATACCTGAAGATGAGATTTGATAAACACTTTATTTCAGGAATGACGGATTTTTTTGCAGGCATTTTTATCCTCCTTTCTTATGATATATTGTTCCACACCTAACTGTTAGGTAT
>CABPCX010000095.1 GCA_902406135.1 uncultured Eubacteriales bacterium | reverse complement strand
TTAATTTATTTTTATGATATAATTAAGAAATTAACAATGGAGGAGTGGATTTTTGTGGCAGGTTCATCTTTTGGAACTATATTTAAAATAACTACCTGGGGAGAGTCCCATGGGAAAGCCCTTGGTGTGACCATAGATGGCTGCCCGGCCGGAATACCTCTGTCAGAAGAAGACATTCAGAAAGAACTCGACAGAAGAAAACCCGGTTCAAATCCCTACGGTACAAAACGAAATGAAAGTGACTCCGCAGGTATTCTTTCTGGAGTATTTGAAGGAAAGACTACCGGAACGCCCATAACTATAGTTGTTTATAACGCTGACCATCATTCGTCTGATTACAGCTCCATTGCGGATAAATTCAGACCCGGTCATGCGGACTATGGATTTCATTCCAAATACGGTTTCAGAGACTACCGCGGCGGAGGCCGTTCATCGGGAAGGGAAACCCTCTGCAGAGTTGCCGCAGGTGCAGTGGCTAAAAAAATATTGGCGGAGCTTGGCATAGAAATATGCGCATATACCGTTTCCATAGGACCTGTCTCAATTGACAGAAACAATATGGATATATCAAAACGCTTTGACAATCCCCTTATTATGCCTGACCCTATTGCCGCACAAAAGGCCTCAGAATACCTTGATAAATGTATGTCCGAAGGTGACAGCGCCGGGGGAATTGCCGAATGTGTCATAAAGGGTGTCCCCGCAGGTATTGGCGAGCCCGTATTTGACAAGCTGGACGCTGTTCTCGGAATGGCCATACTTTCCATCGGTGCCGTAAAAGGCATTGAGTTTGGAAGCGGATTTGCTGTTTCTGAAATGAAGGGCTCTGAAAATAACGATCCTTTCATAGCTGAAAACGGAAAGGTGAAAAAGCTTACAAATAATTCTGGCGGTATTTTAGGTGGTATTTCCGACGGAAGCGATATAATTTTCCGTGCCGCATTCAAGCCTACACCTTCCATATCCAAAAAACAGCATACGGTTAATACAGCATCTGAAAATGTAGAAATAGAAATCAAGGGCCGACACGATCCCATAATCGTTCCAAGAGCTATAGTCGTTGTGGAAGCAATGAGCGCCATAGCCCTGACGGATATGCTGTTTCGCAGCCTGCCCTCGCAAATAGACAAAATCAAAGCAACTATTAAAGGAGTGAATACAAAATGGGACAGAATATAAGCGATTACCAGAAAGTCATTACAGCTGAAATGATAACAGCAAACCGTACTGAAATAATTGCAAAAAATGTTATCGACGGCCTCGCAAAACGTAATATGAAAGGATATTTCTGTCAGACCGTTGAGGAAGCCAATGAGCTTATTTTAAGCCTTATTCCTGAGGGAGATTCAGTTTCATGGGGCGGTTCAATGACAATAAGAGATATGGGCCTTACAAAACTTGTAAAATCATCAGGAAAATATAAAGTAATGGACAGAGACGAAGCAGGCTCAACTGAGGAAATGCGTGAGATACAGAGACAGGCTCTCCTTTGCGATACATTCCTTATGAGCACAAACGCTATGACAGATGACGGCGTTTTAGTAAATATCGACGGTCTCGGAAACCGTCTTGCTGCCCTCTGCTACGGACCTAAACAGGTTATCGTTGTAGCGGGAATAAATAAGGTAACTCATTCAGAAGAAGCTGCTATGGAGCGTGCCCGCAATGTGGCTGCACCCATTAATATACATCGTTTTGCAGCCAATGTAACACCCTGCAAAAAGACAGGAAAATGCGGAAACTGCATAAGTGACGGCTGTATATGCAGACAGATACTTGTTACAAGAATGTCTATGATACCCGAAAGAATAAAGGTTGTTCTTATAAACGACAATCTTGGTTTCTAATACGCTTTTAAAGCATAAGCTTTAAAATATATAGTTTAAGAGGAGGAAAAAATTATGAAGTTAAGCAAAAAACTTTGCGCTTTCTCAGTGGCTGCCGTAATGTCACTTTCAGTATGCGCTCCTGCTTTTGCTGCAGAAGCAGACAATACTGTTGATGTTCAGTTCAACGGCCAGACTACAGAAAACGCAGCTGTACTTGTTGAAGGTACAACTTATGTAAAAGCCGCTGATGTAAAAACTCTTTTCGGCGCAGACTGCACAGTTACAGACGGAAAAGCTGTTCTTACTGTAGACGGCAAAACAGTTAATGTTGATGCAGAAGTGGCTGACGGAGAACTTATTCCCGTTCGTGCACTTACAACAGCTTTAGACTGCTCTCTTGGCTGGGACGATGCTGAGAAAACAGTTGTTGTTGTAGACGTTGACAAAATGGTCGCTGAAAGCGGTCAGACATTTGAAATAATCGGTAAATACATGGACTATGCTCTTTCAATTGGAGATAACTACAAAACAACATCAGAATTCAGCGGCAACGTTGAAGTAGTAGATACAACAGCTACAATGTCACTTCCCTTCAGCGGAACAACAACAGGTATCACTTCTGCTAAAGGCGAAAATATGACAATGAACCTTACACTTGATTTCACACAGATCAAGGAATTACTTGAAGCTCAGGGTATTAGTGACGCTGAAAAAGAAACTTTTGATTCTATCGTAAAGGCTCTTGAAAGCAGCGAAACAAAATATATCTATGATGTTGAAAACAACATTTTCTACATGAACTCAACAATGTTCACAGCTTTAGGCCTCAGCGCTGACGCTTGGGTAAGCTTAGACCTTTCAGACCTTTTCAACATGGGTATGTCAGAAGGATATGATATGAAATCAATCCTTGACCTTGCTATGTCAGGCGACATTAACGGATATATTACAGAGCTTCTTAAGGCTACACCCGTTAACAGCGTAAACAGCTATGAAGCAATCGCTCAGTCTTATGACTTAGTTGCTTCTATGCTTGGCGACAAAGCTTTCGTTTTAGCAGATGGCCAGTATAAATCATCATTTGCTTACAACGAAAACGGAACAGAACTTACATACACAATGACAATGGGAACAGACGGCGAGAAAGTTAACTCTTGCACAGTTGCTCTTAAGATGGCTGCTGAAGGAGTTACAATGGATATGAATGTTTCTTCTGATAAAGATTTCAACTCAACAATGACATTCAATATGAATCTTCTTGATATGATGAAGATGAATATGGATTTCAAATCAGCATCAGAAGCAACAACAGAAGCTCCTCAGCTTACAGTTCCTGAAGGCGCTACTGTAATATCTCTCAATGACCTTCTTACAGGCGTAACAACTATGACAGCTGACGGTACAGTAGTACCCGCAGAGGAAGTTCCCGAAACAGCTGCTGAAGCTACAGAAGAAGGAACAACTGCTGAAGTACCCGCTGAAGATACAACAGCTGAAGCTCCTGCAGAAGATGCAGCGGCTGACACAACAGTTCCCGCTGAGGAATTAGTTCCCGCTGAAAGCACAACAGCTGAAGCATAAAATTATTTAATTTACCGATTAAAAAGTCCCGGTCTTATGACCGGGATTTTATTTTTAAATAAAAACCACGTGTTCCTCGCGTGGTTTTCTTCATCTAATACCGTCGTTATAATTTTTTTCAAGCATTTCTTTTCTTTCTTTCCAGTCCGGCATAAGTTCTCCCAGGAGAGCATAAAATTTGCTACTGTGGTCATAATGTATGAAATGCACAAGCTCATGGAGTACTACCTGGTCAATGCACTTTCTATCGGCTTTTATAAGCTGGACATTGAGGCCTATCCTATTCTTCTGGTTATTGCAGCTTCCCCATCTGCTCTTCATATTTCTTATATAAATTTCCGGACGTTCAATTTCATAGTCTGATACAAGCTTAAGCATATCATCAAGGGATTCTTCAAATACAGGCATAGCTTTTTCCGTAAGCCAGCCTATATACTTGGCTTTCAAATTTTCGTCGCCGTATCTTGAGCTGATTATAATTTCATCGCCGGCTATTTCAACTTCAAATTTCTTTCCGCTTGTTATTCTGAGGGTATATTCTCTGCCCATAAAAAACAGTTTCTTTCCGTCATACATACTGTCGTCGGGCATATTTTCCCTGCGTTTTTCAACATCAGCCATTTTTCTAAAAATCCATTCGGCTTTTTCCTCTACAAAGCTGTCTACTTTTTTCTCAGGCATCTGTGAAGGCGCTGAAACCGATATACTTCCGTCAGGTGTTATTCTTATATTTATATTCTTTATATCCTTTTTTACAAACTCATACTCTACGCGTAATCCGCAGTAGTTTATCGCTCTTAGCATTACTATCACCTTTACTTAAATCTAACGTATACATTTTACATTTTAGAAAATATTTTTGCAATAGTTTTTAGGTTGTTGCGATACTGTTTATTTGATATTATTAAATCAGCATAGTTTAAGGAGACTGATAAATATGCCGCTTATAAAAAATAAGTCCGAAATTGAGGAGACTGTCAGTATATACGAATCTTTAAGGCAGTCATATATTGAAAACGGATACCGTGAATACATATTTGTAAAAAATGACCGACTAACCGATTTTCTCTCCGTTGTATACGGCCTTCCCTTTGCCGCCTTATATACTGTAATATACAGCCTGGTTCATAGGACAATACCTGATTTCGGTTTTTATATATTTATTATTTCCGTCATACTTCTTTATATCACTACTCCTGTCCATGAAGCTCTGCACGGCCTTGGATGGAGCAGATTTTTAAAAAATGGATACAAAAGCATTTATATATATCTTCCAAAGGGAATTTCAGATGCCTACTGCCACTGTGCAGAGCCTTTAAGTTTCAGACAATATGGCTTCGGCAATACTATGCCTCTTATATTTTTAAGCATCATACCCGCCACAGCAGCTGTTTTGACATCGTCGGCAGTTCTCTTTTATTTTTCCCTGTTCAATGCCTTCGGATGCGGAAGCGACATAGCAAATACTATTCTCGCCTTTAAAAACAAAGATAAAATAATTCTTGATTATCCCATAGAATGCGGATTCACCGCATATAAAAAAGAGCCGTAACATAAGGCTCTTTTTATATGCTGAGATTATACTATTTTAAATGCTTCTTTCGCAGCTCCATACATTCCGGCGTCGTTTTCAAGCTTTGCAAGAACTATATCAGTATCTCTGACTGTTTTAAAAGCAGACTCCCTATAGTATTTTTCTACGGGTTTTCTGACCTTTTCTCCGCCCTTTACAACACCGCCTGCCAGTACTATGACCTCAGGGTCAACCGTAACGGCTATGTTTGCAAGGGCCCTTCCCAGATACTTTCCGAAAATGTCCACTGCCTCAAGGGCTGTTTCGTCATTTTCCTCCGCAGCATCAAATACCGCTTTGGCTGTTATCTCCATTTCTCTGAGTACCGAAGGCTTATTGTCTCTTTCAAGCAGCTCTTTAACTGTATATACTATTCCCGTGGCTGAAGCATAAGTCTCAAGGCATCCATATCTTCCGCAGTTGCATTTTCTGTTACTGTTATAATCAACTACTATGTGGCCTATCTCGCCGCCTGCTCCGCCGCTTCCGGTAAGTACGTTTCCGTCTATAACGATACCTCCGCCTATTCCGGTTCCTATAGTTACAAGGACCATACTTGAATGTCCCTTTCCTCCGCCCATCCACTGCTCTCCGAGTGCTGCGGCATTGGCGTCATTTAATACAACAGATTTTATTCCTGTCAGTTTTTCCATTATTCCGGCTGCGTCCACACACTTATCCCAGTAAAGATTTACGCAGTGTTTGACTATGCCGTCTGCTACCGGTCCCGGTATGCCTATTCCTATTCCCGATACGTTCTCTTTGTCTATTTTTTCTTCACAAAGAATTTTATTTATTTCTTTTGCTGTGTCTTCAAGTACAAATCCACATTTATTTTCCTGTCTTGTAGGTATCTGCCTCTTGGCAGTCATTCTGCCCTGTTCGTCTAAAACGCCGATTTTTATGGCCGTACCGCCTATATCAACACCAACGGCATACATTTTAATTTCCCCTTTCCAGTTCAAGAAGCTTTTCTTTAACGTCAAGGCCTCCGCCATATCCTGTAAGAGAGCCGTTTGAGCCTATGACTCTATGGCATGGATAAATAATGGATATAGGGTTTCTGTTATTGGCAAGTCCTACTGCCCTGAACCCCTTCGGGCATCCTACCGCCTCTGCTATATCCTTATATGTTACGGTTTTTCCGTAAGGAATTTTTCTCAGTTCCTCCCACACTCTTTTTTGAAATTCTGTCCCCTCGAGTCTGGTCGGAATATCAAATTCCTTTCTTTTTCCGGCAAAATATTCATCAAGCTGTCTTTTTGTCTCTTTTATAAGGTCAGTTTCTTCCACTGTCCAGTCTCTTTCAGAAAAAATAAGATGTGTAATTGCACCGTCTTCTTCTGCGATTCCTATTCTTCCTGCGTATGTATCATAGTAAAATATTTTTTTCATTCAAACATCTCCGCTATATCAGATGGTTTCTCAGCTATTCTGTATGCTCCGGCTTCTTCAAGTCTTTCTTTGTCCCCATATCCGTAAAGAACGCCTATGCATTTTATTCCGCTCTGAGCCGCTCCCTCAACATCGTAGTGTGTGTCTCCGACCATTATAACGTCATTCTTATCGGTAATATTCATACTTTCAATTACATAGTCTATAACCATTGTTTTGTTTTTTCTTTTATGGTCCGGTGTGTCTCCGCCTATTATTTCAAAGTATTTCGCCAAATCAAAATGCTCTAAAACTTCTATGGCTGAATTTTCAGGCTTAGATGTGGCAACACAAAGGATTTTGCCCATATCCTTGAGTTTTTGAAGGCTTTCCTTAACACCGTCATAAACATCACACTCAAATTTACCTACAGTAGTATATCTCTCCCTGTAAGAGAGTATCATTTCAGCTGCCTTTTCCTTTGTAACGCCAAACACCTCCATAAACTTTTCTCCAAGAGGCGGGCCTACAAATACCTTCAGCTCCTCAAGCGAAGGACAAGGCATATTGTGCTTTTTAAGCGCATACTGTATGGAACGGGTTATACCCGGGTCTGATTTAGTAAGAGTACCGTCAAGGTCAAAAAATATATATTTACAGGTAAGTTTTTCCAAATGTATCACTCCCATTGTTTTTATACTAATGTATCATTTTACAGGAGTAAAAACAAGTGGTTTACACTATCTGCACCGCAAAAAGAATTTTTTTAAATTTAAAACGCCCCGCAAAAGTAGTCATCCGCTATATT
>CABPCX010000094.1 GCA_902406135.1 uncultured Eubacteriales bacterium | reverse complement strand
TGGCAGGAATGATAACAAATATCGTATTCCTTGTATACCTTTATAAAGCCGCTAAAATATTTGAAAACAGTAAAATGCAGATATAAATTAAAAGCCCGCAGAATGCGGGCTTTTTTATTTAGATGCTTGTATATCCGCCGTCGATATAGATTATCTGGCCTGTTGTGTAGTTTGAAGCGTCTGATGCGAAATAAACTACCATTCCGGCAAGGTCCGTATCGGCATTTCCGAAACGTTTAACGGGAATATGTCTGAACATTTCTTCTCTTGTGGCAGGGGCTTCAAAGAGAACCTTTGTCATTGCTGTCTCAAAGAATCCGGGAGCAACGGCATTTACTGTTATTCCGTACTGTGCCCATTCAACGGCAAGGGCCTTTGTCATCTGCATAACGGCACCCTTTGCGGCAACGTATGAAACGATGTTGGGTCTTGCAACGACACGGGCATTGATGGAAGAAATGTTTACGATTTTTCCTTTGATGCCTTTTTCTATCATATGTTTTCCGACTGCCTGGCACGCAAGGAATACACCCTTAAGCTGTACGTCCTGAACCTTGTCCCAGTCTTCAACCGTATATTCTATGGCAGGTTTTCTTATATTAACGCCTGCGCTGTTAACGAGGATATCGATATGTCCGAGTTTTTCGATAACTTTATTTACAAGGGCGTCAACGCCTTCCTTTGTGGATATATCGGCTGATATTCCGTAGCACTGACCGCCTGTTTTTTCAACTATTCCTGCGGCAGCCTTATCACAGTCAGCCTGATTTCTGCTGGATACAACAGCAACGGCGCCTGCTTCCACAAGTCCTCTGGCGATACCTTCGCCCAGACCTTTGCTTCCGCCTATAACAAGGGCATTTTTACCTTTAAGTGAAAACATATCCATTACGCTCATAATTTAATCCTCCTCAGTATTTTATTGTTTAAATGTACCTACCAATTATATCATAATAAAATAAATATGTATATATTTTGTTTATAATTATATTGTAATTCATAGATGTGGGACAAAATGCACTGATTATGCCGCTAAAAACCCTGTAAAATACAATATTTGTCCATTTGGGCGGGTGAAAAATTTAAAAAATTAAGTGTAAAAGAGCTCATAGCTTACGGCCATGTATGACAAAAAAGGCGAATAAGGTGAGTTTGACTTTAAATTTTTTTGATATATCATGGCAGTATAATACCGGTCATAAATTTTATTATTTTATCGGGAGGCGGTAAATATGAATATACTGGCGGAAATTTTGACTTTTATGCTGGCGGGCTCCTTATCTTTATCAGGCTACGGTGCAGGGCAGAAACAGGAAGCGCCTGGGGCTGAAAGCGTCATTGAAAGTGCCGTTGATTATGAAAATACGGATATTTCCGAGTGGTTCTATATTCCAGAAAGCAGCGGCAAAACCATGGATTCCTTAATAATCATAGATTCGGTACAGCATGGCACTGCCGGCGGAAGCCTCAAGGAAGCCAAAGCAGGTGCGGAATTTATAAAGCTTACAAAGGCAGGGGATTTTGAAGACGTCTTTAAGAAATATACGGACGGTATGAATGCTTTGCAGCTGGATTTCTTCTCATTCCAGACGGATATGGCCTACAGGTCGGCAAAGGCCGTTTTTGAAGACTATGAAAATCAAAAAATGCTTCTTAGTGACGCGGGTGTTGAGGATTTCAATATAGAAGATTATTCGGAGGAAGAACTGGACAGTCTCTATGGCAGTATAAAAGAAAAACTCGGCTCTGCAGGAGTAAGTGAAGAATGGAAAAACCATACCGATATGGAACCGTTTTTTATGATGGGCTAAAATAATAGAATGTAAAAGAGACAGCGCTGTTTGCGCTGTCTCTTTTTTACTTAAATGAGAATACATATTCATCAGTCAGAGTGTATTCCGCTGAAGATATTTTTATGCTCTTGTAATCCTTGGCTTTTTTAATTGAGTCACTCTGGAATCCCACATTCCACTTGTTTCCTTCGCTATGTGTCCAATAGCCTACGCCGCCTGCGGATTTACCGTTGACTTCCGTAAGGGAGACGGAGCTTAATCTGATGTTTTCACTGTCATTTACTGCCGTAAAACTCATTTCTATGCCGTTTTCCCAGTCCTTTTCGGCAGATACTTTCATTTCCGAAATATCCAGCTCACAATTGGACAGCCTTACCTTGTCGGGGTGGTCTATGGTGCCATCGTCATTTACCTTAAAGTCTATTACGGTGTTTTCGTTGTTTCTGACGACTATGACGGGAGCATGGAGCTCTATTTCCGCCTTCTGCTCCTCGCTCAATCCATAGGAGGACAGGTCAAAGTAAAATTCCGTACCGTCTCCGCCCTCATACTGGGCATTTATTTTTTCCGTACCGACGGTTACATAGGGCAGTACGGTGTTTTCTCCCTCATAGGAAATATAACCGTAGGTCTGGTCAAACTCGCTGTAGTTAAGAGCATAGAATTTTATATAAAGTATGTCGTTGTCCCATCTTGGCACAGCCGTTACGGATATGCCGTTATGCATTGCCGTGGGGCCTATCTCGTCAACCGTATCATAGGTTTCTATGGGCTTGAATTTTATATCAAAGGACAGGTCTCCGATTTTAAACGTTACAGGCAGGTTTTCACCAAGCTCCGCTATGTCTTCCGATACGGCCCTTACGGTGTAGGTCATATCATTTACGCTTCCTCCGCCGTAATTCTGTAAGTCACTGTAGGTTTTGCCGTTTACGGTCACTTCAGGATTTACGTCCAGGAAAGTATATCCTCCGAAACCTTCCGAGGTGTCTCGTACTTCGATATATGAAGATACTCCGTTTTCATCAAGTATTTTCTGCATTTCTTCAGGTGAAACAAAGTCATCGGGTATGAAATTCAGCTTTATTCTGTATACGATATCCACACTGTAACTGCTCACATAGGCGTTTTCAAGGGTAACACTCATCAAATCGTTGGATTTTGTTACGGGGTCACCTTCCATGGAATACAGTATTTCGGGATTTGACGGCGAGGTGCTTTCAGTGCTTTCCTCAATGCCGATTCCCGGTATAAATGTGAACATCTTTTTGATGGCCGCCTGCACCGCTTCCGAGGTCGATGCCGCTCCTGCCATTATGATGAATGCAGCCGCCGCGGCTATCCATTTCTTTGCGGACATTTTAAATACTTTTTTCGATGTCTGTGCCGAAAGCTCGGCTTCTTCTATATATTCGGGGTCGATGTTTCCCAGTTCCTTATAAAAATCCTCTTTGTTCATATTTCAATTCCCTCCTTTTCAAGATAGCTTCTTAGAGCCTTTCTCGTTCTGAAAAGAGATGACTTGACTTTTGACTCACTGCATCCGTAAAGCTTTGCTATGTCTTCAACTGAGTCCGAATGCCAGTACCTTCTGACAAAAAATATACGGTTTTCCTTATTAAGACCCTTCAAAAACTCATTCACTGCCTTTGAAATTTCGCCCTGTTCATATTCTGAGCCGAAGGAGGAAGGTATCATTTCTTCCACCTCCGAAAGAAGGGTTTCAAAGTACAGATTCCTTTTCTGGGCCCTGTAATACTGGTAACGGTTGAGGGAGATTCTCCTTGTGAGTACTCCTAAATATGTTTTAAGCGGGTTTGGTCTTGTGGGAGGTATGGTGTTCCAGGCCTTGAGATATGTATCGTTTACCGCCTCCTCACAGTCCTCTCTGCTTGACAGTATGTTCATTGATATTTTTCTGCAGTATGCTCCGTATTTTTTATCTGTTTCATCTATGGCATTTTCCAAGCGTCCGAAAAATAATTCGATTATCTGGTTGTCGGTCATAATTGTCATTCCTTTCTTTAAGGGCCCTTCACCTATAAATACAGAAAAAATACGGCGGGGTTGCACAGATAAATAAAATTTTACTGCAAAATATTGTTTTTAGAGTTGTTTCGTTTTATTATCCTCTTATAATGAGGTGATTTGAATGTACAGACGAATCCGTGACCTTAGGGAGGATAACGACCTGTCCCAAAAACAGCTGGCACAAATACTCAGTATGTCCCAGACAGGATATTCCAAATATGAGACCGGTGAAAACGATATCCCCACTCAGATACTTATAAAACTCGCACTTTACTATAATACTTCCGTAGACTATCTTCTGGGGCTCACCGACATTAAGGAGCCGCCGAATGACAGAAAGAAAAAAGCATAGGTGCTTTAATAAATATTTTAAAGACGTAAAAACGCCGCAAGTTTGGCAGTTGTTATCCGTTAAGTCTTAACTGTCCGCCCATAAAGGTGCCCACTCTTAAAAATGGAGAGCTGAAGCGAAGATTTTTTTGCGTAATGGCGCCTGCTGGCATTCGCAGTCTTGGCTATGCTTTTAAGCCGCGGAAAATTTTATATTCCCTTTGTAAAAAAGCGCCTGAAAGGTTCTCCCTTTTAGACGCTTTTATATCCTCAGAGATTTCCGAATTTCCTTTTTAATACCTCTTTGGAAAAGTCTTCGATTTCCTGGCAGTATTCCCTGTAAGAGCGCATAAATTTTTTTGCCTCATCGGTTACTACGGCACCGCCGCCGCCCTTTCCGCCGGTGGTGGATTCAAGAAGTTCAAAGCCCAGGTTTTCCTGACACAGCTTAATCATTTTCCATGCCTTGGAGTATGCCATATTCATACTCATGGACGCCTTTCTCAAAGAGCCGTTTTTTTCCACTTCTTCAAGAAGGGTGCATATACCCGGTCCGAAACATTTATCATCGGTATACAGATGTATTCGTATTTTTGCTTTCAAATCTTTTTCCATTGTAAACCCTCCCAAAAGGTGTTATCCTTTAATCAGTATAACGAAAAAAGGAGGCTCCGGCAATGATTTCTGACATACTTGATATAAAAAAGGGCATTACCTCCATAATAGGAAGCGGAGGAAAAACTACGCTTATGTACGTTCTTGCCGAAGAACTTTCAAATAAAGGCAGGGTCATAGTGACATCGTCTGCTAAAATTTACCGTCCGGAACACATTGTCACCCTGGAAAATCCTGCGGAGGAAGACATAAAGTCAGCTTTGGCTGAAAATTCCGTTATATGCGTGGGAAAGACCACGGAGGAAGGAAAGCTGACGGCTCCTGACATTGATTTTTCGGAGTTGGAAAAACTGGCCGATTATGTACTGTGTGAGGCCGACGGCTCAAAGGGACTGCCCCTGAAAGCCCATGGACTGTATGAGCCCGTCATACCGCCAAACAGCGCAAAGGTCATCCAGGTAATCGGCGCCAGCGGCATAGGCGGAAAAATAAAGGACGTGTGCCACAGACCCGATATATATGCTTCGCTTACGGGAATGTCCATTGAAGATGAGGCGGACGCGGAATCGGCGGCAAAGGTAATAAAAAAAGAAGGATTGTGCCATATTCTTGTTATAAACCAGGCGGCATCTTTGGAAGATATGGAAAACGCCGCGGAGCTGGCGGAGTGTTTGAATATTCCCGTATGGGCGGGAGAAATAAGAGAGGGGAATCTGATATGCTTGCGGTCATAAAGGGAGCGGGAGACATAGCTTCAGGAATAGCTTTAAGACTTAAACACGCAAAAATAGATATAATTATGACGGACATTGAAAGGCCAACAGCCATAAGGCGTACGGTGTGTTTTTCACAGGCGGTCGTAAACGGCGAGGCTCAAGTGGAGGATGTAAAGGCAAGAAGGGCCCAAACTCCTGAGGAAGCCCTTAAAATAGTAAAGGAAGGGGACATAGCCGTTATTGCCGATGAAAGGGCAGAATGTATAAAGGACGTAAAACCTGACTTTGTCATAGATGCCATACTGGCAAAAAAGAACCTCGGAACGTCAATTAATGATGCGCCCGTTGTGGTAGGCGTTGGCCCGGGATTCACAGCCGGAAAGGACTGCCACGCCGTAGTTGAGACACAGAGGGGTCACTATCTGGGCAGGGTAATACTTGAGGGAAGCGCTGCCGAAAATACGGGAATACCGGGAAACATAGGCGGATACACCACCGAAAGAATAATAAGAGCCGTAAAAGACGGTATTTTTAACCCCGTATGCGCCATAGGTGATGTGGTGGAAGCGGGACAGACCGTAGGATATGTGGACGGCGAAGAGGTAAAATGCCTTATAGGCGGAGTTTTGAGGGGCATACTTCCCGAAAATACACCCGTTTATAAGGGTATGAAAAGCGGAGACGTGGACCCCAGGTGTAAAATTGAGCACTGTTTTACCGTATCCGATAAGGCTCTGGCCGTGGGCGGCGGAGTGCTTGAAGCCGTGCTGAGACTCAGGGAGGACTAATATGGATAATAATACAGGAACTTTAAAAAATATAGATGGCAGGGAAAACGTAAAGCTCACAAAGCTGGCAAAATGTGCCGGCTGCGGGGCGAAGGTAGGAGCAGGTGTGCTGGCTTCGCTCCTTGAGGACATAAAGGTACATAATGACCCCAATCTTCTGGTGGGATTTGATAAAAGCGACGATGCTTCCGTATATAAGATAAATGACGAGACAGCCATAGTCCAGACCGTGGACTTTTTCCCTCCCATAGCCGATGACCCCTATACCTTTGGGCAGATAGCGGCGGCCAATGCCATGTCAGATGTATACGCCATGGGCGGAGAGCCTAAACTGGCATTAAATATCATGGCTGTGCCTGCCGATATGGACAGGGAAGCTGTTCATGATATACTCAGAGGCGGATATGAGAAGGTATATGAGGCAGGAGCTCTTATAACGGGAGGACACTCCATTTTGGATGATGAGCCAAAATACGGTATGGCAGTAACGGGATTTGTCCATCCCGATAAAATACTGACCAACAGCGGAGCAAAAGAGGGAGACGAGCTCATATTTACAAAGCCGCTGGGAATGGGTATACTTACAACGGCGGCAAAGGCAGGACTGGCTTCAGATGAGGGGCTGAAATATGTACTGGGCGTTATGACGACCCTCAATAAGACCGCCAGAGACATTATGGTAAAATACAGGGTACACGCCTGCACTGACGTTACGGGATTCGGACTTATGGGACATCTTCTTGAGATGACCCAGGGGTCAGGGGTCGGCGCCGTTATAGATACGGCGGGCATAGACCTCATTGACGAGTCCCTTAAGCTGGCAGAAATGGGCATACTTCCCGAAGGAATGTACAGAAACAGAAGTTTTGCAGAAAGCAGTGTAGATGTTGGAAGCA
>CABPCX010000093.1 GCA_902406135.1 uncultured Eubacteriales bacterium | reverse complement strand
CTATATAGGAGCCTATATAAAAAAGGAATATAACCTGGCCATCGGCGACAGAACAGCGGAAGAAATAAAACTTACCATAGGTTCGGCTTATCCAAAGGACGTGCTTGAGGAAATGGATATAAGGGGCAGAGACCTGCTTACGGGACTTCCAAAGACTATCACCATAACCAGTGACGAGATACAGAAGGCCCTCCATGACCCCATTCATGAAATAATCGATACGATTAAGCAGACCCTTGAGTCAACACCTCCTGAGCTGGCGGCCGACGTTATGGAGACGGGCATAATGCTTACGGGCGGCGGAGCTCTTCTTTCGGGTCTTGACAGACTTATAGCCGAGGAAACGGGAATGCCCGTAAACGTGGCTGACGAGCCTCTTAACTGTGTTGTAAAGGGTACGGGAATCGTTCTTGAGAAAATAGACAAGCTTAAAGGCGTGCTTATTTCCACCAGAAAACCAAAATTTTAACAGGGAGCGTTTTAAGTGAAGTTTTTTAATGAATATAAACGACAGCTCATCACCCTTGCGGTGATTGCGCTGGCTGTAATATCGTTTTTTACGGCAGGAAGCAAGATAAACGCCGGATTTTTCGATGACGTATTCGGCTTTGTCGTTACGCCTTTTCAGGGAGCGGTGGCATCTGTAACCGACTGGGTAGGCAACTCGGTGGACACCATAGTCCGCAGAAACGAGCTTGCCGACGAAAACAGGGAGCTTAAGGAAAAGATAGAGGAGCTTGAGACAGAAAATAAGAGACTTTCTCTTTACGAAGACGAAAACGAACAGCTGTCTTCTCTTTTAGAGGTGGCCCAGAAATATAAGGACTACGAAACTACAGGAGCAAGGGTTATTGCCAAGGATACGGGCGTATGGTATGACAGTTTCCTTATTGATAAGGGAAGTATGGACGACATCGAGGCAAATATGCCTGTTATCAGTGCAGGAGGCCTTGTGGGCAGGGTAGTAAAATCCAGCGCCACATACTCCAATGTATACAGCATTTTGGACAGCCGTTCATCCGTTTCTGCACAAAGTCTCAGGACCGGCGACCTGGGCGTAGTTACGGGCGACCATGAGCTTATGGAGCAGGGACTTTGCAAGATGGAATACATAGATTCCGACGCGGAGATAATGGAAGGCGACGAGATTGTCACATCAAACTTAAGCGAATACTATCCGGCGGGCATAAGCATAGGATATGTAAGAGAGATACACAAGGACGAAAACGGACTTACTAAGTATGCGGTCATAGAGCCTACGGCTGACCTGAAACATCTGGATACACTTCTTGTGATAATGGAAGTTTTGGACAAGCCTGCGGAGGTAAACTGATATGCTTAATGTAATAGTTACTGCGGTAGTACTTATCGTAAATTTCATACTGCAGTCAACGGTGCTCCAGCTCATAGAGATAAGGGGAGTTATCCCGGATACAATGATAATAATTATTGTGTCCTATGCTCTTTTGAGGGGGCAGACTGCGGGAGCGGCCACCGGATTTGCGGCAGGGCTAATTTATGACATATTTTTCGGAAGTTCATTGGGCTTTTATGCTCTTATGGGCTTTCTTGTGGGACATTTCTGCGGAATATGCCACAGAAATTTTTACAGAGAAAACTATATTCTTCCCGTTACCCTCTCGGTTATATCCAATCTCATAGTAGGACTTGTGATATATATAACGGGATTTTTGCTTAAAAATAACTATGACGTATTTTATTATCTGCTGGCGGTCATAGTACCGCAGTCTGTATACACAGGCATTGCGTCAATTGCCCTTTACAGGCTTTTATACAGCATAAACAATAAGGTCGAGAAAAAGGAAAGGGAAACAAGAAGGCTTTTTTGATTTTCCCCGCAAAGGAATGAAGAGATTTGGATACACTTAAGGAACGTCTCGGCGAACTGCTGAGAAATCGTCTTTTTGTTCTTCTGGCAGCGGCTGCGGTCATCTTTATGATACTCGTGGGACGTTTGTTTTATATGCAGATAGTCAATGGAGAAGAGGCTGACGCCAGTCTTACTTCAAGCGTTACCCGTGAGGTTACAATACCTGCGGCCAGAGGCAATATATATGACAGATACGGAAGACCCCTTGCTGTCAATGAGGCTGCATTTTCCGTTGAAATAGACGACAGCATAACCGTCGATTATGAGGATGCGGACGCCGAAGCCGTAAGCCTCTATAAAAAATTAATAAAAAACGGATATGTGGTAGGGGATGACCTTCCCATAACAAAGGATGCGCCTTATGAGTTTACCATTTCTTCGGACGAGCTTGAGGAATGGAAGACGAATATAGGGCTCACCAAAAAACAGATGAATTATACAGCGGAGGAGACTCTAAACTATCTTTATGAGAGATTCGGCATAACCGATGCCGATATGACAGAAGAGGAAAAGAGGGCTCTGGTTTCGCTGGGCATAAATATAAACGACAAAAACATAATGATAACCAATCTTATAATGACCATAGAGACAAACGGCGGAGAAATAGTTGACGAGCTTCCCATATCCCAGGAACAGCCTTACTATTTCCTGCTTGAAGATGAAGACGAGATACTTTCATGGAAATCGTCGGTATCCATGTCTGAAGAAGAGCTGGATTATGATGCGGAGGAATCCATGCAGTATCTCATAGAGCTGTTTGGCATACCGGAGAATATATCACCTTCAATGCAGAGGAAGGTGGCGGCTGTAAGATATTCGCTGTATCTGCAGAGATATAAAAAGTACCAGCCCGTAACGGTCGCAAGGGAAATAAACGATGAAGTAATAGCGGCTGTGGAGGAAAATCTGGATAAATTCCCCGGAGTTTCCGTTGAGACGGAATCCATGAGGGTCTATGAAGACGGTGAAATATTCTCAAATATAATCGGATATATAAGACAGATATCCGATACGGAACTTCAGGAATACAGTGAATACGGATATACTTCCGGAGACATAGTCGGAAAGACCGGAATAGAAAAGGTAATGGAGCTTGAGCTTAACGGACAGGACGGAAAAATGCTCGTTGAGGTCGACAATATGGGACGAAAGATAAGCACCCTTGAGACGGAAGCACCCGTTTCGGGAGACGACGTATTCCTTACGATAGATAAGGAACTCCAGATATCGGCCTATAATTACTTGAAGGACGCCCTGGCGGACGCCATAATAACAAGACTTACATCGGAGCTTGAAAAGGACGTGCCGGTAACACTTAAACAGCTGTTTACTTCCATGATAGACAGCAACAACATATCCGTTACGGAAGTAATGAAGGCTGAGGACGGATATCAGAAGGTTCTTAAGGACATTATACTTGCCAATGACCCTGATATAGACGTAACGGACTCAGAGGATAAGACCGAGGCTAAACAGGTGCTTACAAATGCCGTTGACAACGGAACAATATCCTATACTACCCTGATATATGTAATGATAGAGCAGGGTGTAATTACGGCCGATGACAATTATAAGGCAAGGATAGCATCGGGAGAGCTTACGCCTTTTAACGTAATAATTGAAAAGCTTGAGTCAGGAGACTTGGAGCCTGCGGAAACGGGACTTGAGCCCTGCACAGGTTCGGTTGTTGTTTCCGACGTAAATTCAGGAGAGGTACTGGCGCTTGTGACATACCCTTCCTATGACAATAATGAGCTTGTAAATACGTTTAATAACGAATACTATAATAAACTTCTGGAGGACCCTACAACACCTCTGGTAAACAGACCGCTTATGCAGAAAAAAGCGCCCGGTTCAACTCTTAAGATGATAACGGCCATAGCAGGTCTTGAGACAGGAGTTATAACTCCCGATACGCAGATAAGGGATAAGGGTGTATTTAAAGACGCCGGTACTCCCTATGCTAACTGTCTCATATATTCGCTTAACGGTTCAACCCATGGATATGTAGACGTATCCCATGCCCTGGAAGTATCCTGTAACTATTTCTTCTATGAAGTAGGATACCAGCTTGGAAATGATACGGAAAACCCCAGAAGCCTTAAGGGTATAACAATACTTGACGAATATTATGACGCATTCGGCCTCAACTCTCCTACTGGAGTGGAAATAGGCGAGAGTGCACCTTCCATGGCTTCTCCTTCCTATAAAGAAGAAGTTATCAAATGGCAGAATCCTGAAGCCACATCAAGCCAGACGGCATGGACTTCAGGTGATACAATACGTGCGGCCATCGGACAGTCTGTAAACAGCTTCTCAGCCGCAAGTATGAATAAATATGTGGCTACTTTAGCCAACGGCGGAACAAGGTACAAAATGCACCTGCTGGATAAGGTAAAGAGCTCAGACGGCACCGTTACCGAAGAGGTAGAGGAAACCGTTGAAAACGTACTTGAGATAGCCCCTGAAAATCTTGAGGCTGTTTATGAAGGTATGCTGCTTGTAACCCAGGGAAGCAAGGGTACACTTAGAAATGTATTCAAGGATTTCCCCATTGATGTGGCAGCTAAATCAGGTACCGCCGAAGAAAACAAAAACTTAAGTTCACATGTATGGTTTGTGGGATTTGCTCCCTATGATGACCCTCAGATAGCCGTTACGGTAATGATACCCTTCGGTGACGTTACAGGCTCACCGGCGGCGGTAGTTGCCAGAAACGTAATTGGCGAATATATGGGACTTAACTATCAGTCCGACAGCGGATATATGGAAAACTATCTGACTGAATAAATTTAAAACGTTCCTTGAAAACATAATATCCGAAATCCTTAAGAGAAATATTTGTAAATATATGTAAATATTTGCTGACGAAATAGTCTCCCACTCATGTATATTTTTGCTAGAATACAAATAAGCTAATTGTTTTGCACAAAATAAGTGCGGAAATGTTCTTTTGCTAGGAGGATAACACATGAGTGAAGTAATAGTTGTAACAAGCGGAAAGGGAGGCGTCGGAAAAACGACTACCTCTGCCAATATCGGATGCGGACTTGCTCTTGCGGGTAAAAAAGTTGTTCTGGTGGACTCAGATATAGGATTAAGAAATCTTGACGTTGTTATGGGGCTGGAAAACAGGATAGTGTATGACCTGGTGGATGTCATCGAAGGCTCCTGCAGGCTTAAGCAGGCGCTCATAAAGGACAAGCGCTATCCCGGCCTTTTCCTGCTCCCTGCGGCGCAGACGAGGGATAAAAATGCGGTATCTCCCGAACAGATGAAAAAATTATGCCAGAATATAAGGGATATGGGCTTTGAGTACATAATCATTGACTGCCCGGCAGGAATAGAGCAGGGATTTAAAAACGCCATTGCCGGAGCCGACAGAGCGGTCGTAGTTACTACGCCGGAGGTAAGCGCCGTAAGGGACGCCGACAGGATAATCGGACTGCTTGAAGCAAACGGGCTCAATAATCCCGGACTTATCGTTAACCGTATAAAAATGGATATGGTGAAGCGCGGAGATATGATGTCGGTGGAAGACGTTAAGGAAATACTTTCCGTAGATGTGCTCGGAGTGGTGCCCGACGACGAAGCCGTTGTGGTAACTACCAACAGAGGAGAGCCGGCGGTGGCCGACGATACCACAAGGGTCGGAAAAGCCTACAGGAATATAACCTCAAGGATACTCGGCGAGGATGTTCCCCTTATGAGCCTTGATGAAAATGAAGGCTTCTTCGGAAAGATTAAAAAGATGTTTGCTCGTTGATTGACTGTTCTGTTAAGGATGTGGATGTTATGGATATTCTCGGTTTATTAAAAAATAATGCGGCCAGGAGCGGCGGCGTTGCCAAGGACAGGCTGAAACTTGTGCTTGTCCATGACAGGGTGGGCTGTTCCTATACAGTGCTTGAAATGCTGAAAACAGATATACTTAACGTCATTTCGGGTTATATGGAAATAGACGAGGACGAGCTTGACATAAGACTTACTCATATTAAGGAGGCTCAGGGAGAAGTCCCTGTACTCTATGCCAATATTCCCGTAAAAAGCCTGAGAATGGCGAAAACCGTTTAAGTATACTATCTGATTAAAAAGGGGCGCATAATTATATTATGCGTCCCTTTTGTTACGGGAGTGTAGAAATATGATAAGTGTTAATAAAGCAAAGTTTCAAAACTTAGATAAATGGCTCGTAGCCGCGGTGTGCGTGCTGAGCATATTCGGAATAATATGTATCGGAAGCGCACTCCATGTAAATCTCGGAGAAGACCCGTCAAACTACTATTCACAGATGGTGTTCTTCGCCACGGGACTTGTGATAATGTTCATAGTCGCCTTTTTTGACATTGACTATTTGTCCAGATTTGACAGGACTTTGTATATTGTCAACATACTCCTTCTGGTGGCGGTTATACTTGTGGGCTCCAGCTCCAACAACGCCGTAAGATGGATAAAAATCGGTCCCGTAAGACTTCAGCCGTCCGAATTTTCGAAAGTTATTATGATCTTTTGTATGGCGAATTTTATTGACAAAAAAAAGGATTCGATTAATAATATAAGTATATTGGCGCGGTTATGCGCTCTTGTCATAGTTCCTGTTATACTGGTGTTTGTCCAGCCTGCACTTTCTGCAAGTTTGGTAATTCTCTTTATATTTTGTGTGCAGATGTTTGTGGCTGAGATAGACTACAGGTTCATAGGAAAGATACTTATAATAGTAGTTCCGATTGTAGCGGTTATAGTACTGGACTCAATACGCGAGGACCCTATTTTTGTGGACCTGATATTCAAAGACTATATGATAACCCGTATAAAGGACCTGGTAATACAGGACCCAAGCTCCGAAACATACTATCAGACGATGAAATCCATAAGCGCCATTTCAAGCGGACAGCTTACGGGCAAGGGACTTTATCAGGGAACGCTGAACCAGCTTTCTTACCTGCCTGAGCCCCAGAATGACTTCATCTTTTCTGTAATAGGCGAGGAGTTCGGATTTATAGGCTGTATGGTAGTTCTTGGACTTCTGTTTTTCATCATCATAAGATGTATATTAATAGCCATGGAGTCAAGGGATATGAAAGAAAGGCTCATAGCTTCAGGAGTTGCGGGAATGCTCATATTCCAGACATTTGTCAATGTCGGAGTTGCTACAGGAATAATGCCAAACACAGGTATGTCCCTCCCCTTTGTAAGTTCGGGAGGCAGTTCGCTGTGGACAAATATGGCGGCAATAGGGCTTGTTTTGAATATCGATCTGCGTCGCTACAGGACGCTTTTT
>CABPCX010000092.1 GCA_902406135.1 uncultured Eubacteriales bacterium | reverse complement strand
ACTGAATGCGGGCTTATTAAGGGAAACATAGTTATTGAGAGGCTGGTGTTTCTGCCTTGTGGCAGCCTTTACAGCCGTTATTATCTGTCTGTTTACGCAAAGCTCCGCAAAAGCCTTAAAGGAAGCGTGTTTATCGGGATTAAAGTCTCTGACAGCCTTATAAAGGCCTATCATTCCCTCCTGTATTATGTCCTCATTATCGGCTCCTATAAGGAAATATGCCCTGGATTTTGACTTCACAAGCGGTTTATATTTATCAAGAATGAAATCCATAGCCGATATATCTCCCTGTTTAACAAGGGATATAATATCTTCATCTTCCATATTTTTTAAAGCTCCGTCCCTGTTTATATAAAGGACAGTCTTTTGTTTTATACCCTTTTCTTCCTCCAAAAAAGGTCACTCCTTTTTCCTGCGCATCATCTCAAGCCACTGCAATGTTTCTTCGTCAACATTGTCCATAAGCATATTGTTTTTCGCAGGACGTTTTTCGGTATAGTTCTGCCTGATAAGCTTTTCTTCCTGTTCAATTATCTGTTTAAGCTCCCTGGCTGTTATTCTTGTGGCGCCCTTGCCCATTATTATGGTCTGCTCAAGACCGTCATTGGTAGCAACCTTAACCCTGTATTCCTTAGGAATATTGGTCACTGTTTTTTCTATGTAATGGTCTGCAGTTTCGGCTTCTTTGGTATATACAACAAAAATATTATTGTACTCCTGTACAGAGCCGATACTGCCCTTTACCAAATAACCGTCAAACACAAGTATAACCGTTTCACCGCTGACTCCCTGATAATTGCATAGTATGTCCATAAGTTTTACTCTGGCTGTCTCAAGGCTGACAGAAGTAAGGTCCTCCAGCTCAGGCCAGGCGTGTATTATATTGTATCCGTCTACTATAAGAAAGGTTTTAAGCGGCATTATATACACCCCTTAATCTTTATAATTTCTCTGTCTTACGACCTCGTACATAAGGAGCTCCTGCCACAGAAGCATTAAGAGACGATATTTTTCCATACATGGGTATGGATACAACAAAATCGCATTTTTCTTTGACAAGTCTGCTGACACCCTCGCCTTCGGAGCCGATTACAAGAGCTATGGCTCCATCAAGGTTGGCATCAAAGCACTCATCTCCGCCCATATCCGCACAGGCTACCCAAATGCCCTTTTCTTTTAATTCTTCAATGGTTCTGGCAATGTTTGTGACCCTTGCAACGGGCATATATTCCAGTGCTCCTGCCGATGTCTTTCCTACAACGGCAGTAAGGCCTACACTTCTTCTCTTAGGTATTATAACGCCGTGGGCTCCGGCACATTCGGCTGTACGTATGATAGCTCCGAGATTATGGGGGTCAGTTATATTGTCCAGTATTATAATAAAGGGCTTTTCTCCCTTTTCCTCGGCTGAAGCTAAAATATCATCTACAGTTGAGTATTCATGCTCGGAAACAATGGCAATAACTCCCTGATGATTTTTAGTCTGGCTCATTTCGTCCAGTTTCTGTCTCACAACTTCCTGAACTACTATTCCTCTTTCCTTAGCCATACCTACAATACGGCGTATGGTGCCTTCCACATTGCCCTTAAGAACAATTATTTTTTCAATATCTCTGCCGCTCTTTAAGACTTCAAGTACGGCATTGCGGCCTTCCAGCTGATTTTCGTTAAATGGTCGTCGTTCCATATCAAGCGCTCCTTAAAACTCATTTTTGAGCGGATATATAAGCTCAAAAAGTTCAACAATTCGTTCATTCTGTCCTGACAGATATAAATATCCGAATACAGCTTCAAGCCCTGTGGCGTGTCTGTAATCATTTATATCCATATTTTTTGGATGAGTATAGGAATTTGCGTTTCTTCCTCTTCTGAATACCGCAGCCTCATCATCGGTCAGAGATTCCTGTATTTTGAAATACGCATCGCACTGGCTCTTTGCATTGACTATTTTTTTCGCTTTAGCGTTCATCTTATTTACAGGGCAGTTCCCAAGGGAAACTACCCTTGTCCTTGCAAGAATTTCGTATACGGCGTCTCCGACATAAGCCAGTACCAGCGGAGACAGCTCCCTTGGAGAAACTCCTTTATATTCTCTTTCAAGCACTTTATTAAAATATTCGTCTGTCATAATTATCCTCTGAACCACTGCACGCCCTGACGTGTATCTTTTATTGTAATTCCCATAGCTGCAAGTTCATCTCTTATGGCGTCGGCAGCAGCAAAGTCCTTTGCTTTTTTAGCTTCGGCACGTTTAGCTATGAGTTCTTCTATTTTCTCTTTATCAGGGTCCTGTACTTCCTCGTCATTGTGCTGAAGTATTCCGAGAACTCTGCAAAGCTCATCTATCATATTTTTAGCTTCAACGGCTGATTTCTTAGAGAATCCTTCTTTTACCTTTACGTTGATAAATTTTACAAGCTCATATATTGCTGTGATAGCGTCGGCTGTATTAAAGTCATCATCCATAGCTGTCTCAAACTGTGTAAGGAATCCCTGTATAGTCTTTGAGTTTTCTTCGTCGTCTTCCTTAGTTTCAACCGTGCAGTTGTCAATGTAATAGTTAAGAGAAGCTACGCTGTTTTTAATTCTCTCAAGACCGTTCTGGCTGGCCTGCATAAGAGTATCGCTGAAGTTAAGGGGCATTCTGTAATGTCCGCTTAATATAAAGAATCTGATAACTTCATAAGGGAATTTTTCGGAAATTTCTCTTACTGTAAAGAAGTTTCCAGCTGATTTTGACATTTTCTCATTATCAACTGTTATAAATCCGTTATGCATCCAGTATCTTGCAAAAATCTTTCCGCTGCAAGCCTCACTCTGAGCTATTTCATTTTCATGATGAGGGAAAATAAGGTCTTCTCCGCCGGCATGGATATCTATTGTTTCTCCAAGATATTTTTTAGACATAACTGAGCATTCTATATGCCAGCCGGGTCTTCCGTCTCCCCAAGGTGATGACCACTTGGGCTCGCCGGGCTTCTGAGGCTTCCAAAGAACGAAGTCTGTTGAGTTTTTCTTAGCGTCGTCAGCAGATACTCTTTCGCTGGCTCCTGCTATGAGTTCATCAAGATTTTTCTTTGAAAGTTTTCCGTATTCGGGGAAAGACTTTGTATCATAATATACTGTTCCGTTATCTACATAAGCATGGCCTTTATCGATAAGCTCCTGTATCATCTCGATTATCTCAGGCATTTCCTGAGTAACTCTGGGATGAACCGTAGCTCTTTTTACATTAAGGCCGTCTGCATCATGGAAAGCTTCAGCAATGTATTTTTCTGAAACCTTTTCCATTGTTGAATTTTCTTCATTTGCTCTTTTGATTATTTTATCATCAACGTCAGTAAAGTTCTGAACATAAGTAACTTCATATCCCTTATGCTCCATATAGCGTCTTACTGTATCAAATACAACGTAGGGACGGGCATTTCCGATATGGATATAGTTGTATACAGTAGGTCCGCATACATACATTTTAACTTTTCCCGGCTCCATGGGTACAAAGTCTTCTTTTTTGCGTGTAAGCGTATTATAAATCTTCATAACTTTTCTCCTTTATTTTATCTTTTCAATCAGGCATACTGCCTGTGCTGCTATTCCTTCTCCACTTCCTGTAAAGCCAAGGCCTTCCTCGGTAGTTGCCTTTACGTTTATTGAGTCGCAGGGCACACCAAGTACATCAGCCATATTTTTGACCATCTGCTCTATATAAGGAGCAAGTTTTGGTCTTTGAGCAATTACAGTCGCATCAATATTTATTGTATTATATCCTCTTTCTTTAAGCAAGAGGGAAACCTTCTCCAAAAGCAATAAACTGGAAATATTTTTATACTGCTCATCATTATCCGGAAAGTGTCTGCCTATGTCGCCCATTGCCGCCGCGCCAAGGAGAGCGTCCATAACCGCATGCACCAGCACATCGGCATCCGAATGGCCAAGAAGGCCCTTTTCATAGGGTATTTCTACACCGCCCAGTATGAGTTTTCTGCCTTCTGCAAGTCTGTGAACATCATATCCTGAACCTATACGCATAGTTTTTATCCTTTCTTTTAATCAAGAAAAATTAAAAGACCGTTTTTGACGGCCTTTTATCTGCAAATATCATACAGTTCCATCAAGGAATTTATCTCATAGTTACTTTTATAAGCCGTAGTATTAGTTTTACCATTTAAACTAATAAGGCAGGTATCTATGCCGGCGTTTATTCCGCCTAAAATATCACTTACAGGTGAATCACCTATTATAAGAGCCTTTTTAATATCAAAATCTTTAATTTTTGATGCAACATAATTAAAAAATTCAACAGATGGTTTCTGAAATCCTATGACCTGAGAAACAAATATATCTTCAAAATAATCCAAAAGGCCCGCAAGTCTGAGCCTGTTGACCTGTGTATCTCCAACACCGTTAGTCACTGCAAAAATGCGGTGGTCCCTATGAAGGTTTTTCAATACTTCGTCCGCGCCGTCAATAATAAAAGCATATTCTCCAAGATACTGCCTGTACTCTTTTTCCCAGGCTGCACCGTCTATATCATACCCTAATTTCTCCATGGTCTTTTTAAACCTTGTCTCCAAAAGATATGACATGGTTATTTCGCCCTTTTCATAGGCACGCCAAAGCCCTTCGTTGACTTCTTTATACAAATCAAAGATTTTCTGTTCAAAAGCTATGCCCTTTGCCAAGAGAAGTTTTTTAAAAGCCTCTATCTCACTTTTATCAAAGTCCAGCAAGGTTCCGTCTAGGTCAAACAAAAGTATTTCGTATTTCATTTCTGCCCTTCCTTATTGATAAATTTAAGGAAATGAGCCTTAACGCATTCAAATGTTTCGTCGCTCAAGTCATGTTCTATTTTACAGGCATCCGAATATGCTGTTTCCTCGCTGACGCCAATGCCCATAAGCATTGCTGCTATAACATTATGTCTCTCGTATATTCTTTCCGCCACTTTTAAACCGGATTCCGTAAGGGTTATATGGTTTTCACCACTGACACTGATAAGTCCGTCTTCTTTCATCTGCTTGATAGCAACCGAAAGAGTTGGTCTTGAATAGCCAAGATGATTACATACGTCAACAGCATGCACATCAGGCTGCTTACGGCTGAGGACCAGTATTGCCTCTAAATAATTTTCAACAGCTTCAGTAACCGCCATCTGCTCACCTTCTTCATTTATATTTCTAACGATACTCACGTATATATAAGTATATCCTAACCACTGCTTTTTTTCAACAATAAAAATCTATGCCTGTTTAAAGTAAAAATCAGTTCATATCTTCTGCCCTTGGATAGCTGCATAAGTCATAGGAATCGGTCTGAGCGGCTGTATCCGCATCTTCCGTCTCAACAGACACAGCATATTTATAAAGCTCAGCCGGTATGTAATCGACTTTCATCTGTTCTTCTTCCGTAAGGCTGTTATGCCATTCGAGCCATTTTAATGTCTCCTCTGAAAGTCCTTCTTTATCTATCATTCTGTCTCCAAATCTGACCTGGCTTCCCGTTCCTTCTCTCTGTTCAAAAACTATCCATTTGCCGTCAATAAGTATCTCTATGGTACCTTCAGCCCCATACTGATATTCATATCCTTCGCCGAAATTGGACTGGTCATTTTCAGAGGGTATTTTTGAGCTTTCTACAGATGATGTTATTTTTCCGTCCATTACTCCGCAGCGCGTATCCATACTGCTTTCTTTTCCCGTGTCATAATAAAGATTGCCGTTAACCATTACCATAGGTATTTTATCTTTTTCTTCCTGCTCAGGCTCCCTGGCAGGAGGGATAGAAGGATTTTTGACTTCATACCAGTTGTTATCCATATAAATATAATTATCGTCTATGGATATATATGAAAAAGTCATCTCTCCGTTGTTTATATTGAAGGTATAGGATTCTCCTCCGGCATAAACTTCATTCGGAGCTTCTCCGTCGTCGAATGTTTTCTGCTCCAATTTAAGGGCTGATGCCCAGTCTTTCATATCTTGTATATCGGATTGGCTTAATTTCCATGTCGTTTCTTCCGAGGCATAGGAATGGGATACCTCAACCGTCTGAATGCCCTGAGGAAAAAGTTCGATTTCAGTATACGCACTGGCACATCCCGTAATAATCATAGCTGTTGACAATATAAGAGAAAATAAAACTGCGTTCTTTTTCATAAAATACCCTCCCCTATAATCGAAAGCTGACAGGCAGTAACTTTTATATTATTAATTTATTATCTCACTTTTTGACCGATGAAACAATTAACATCATAGGGCGTCTCATTTCATCTTTCATTCCCGGAATATCCATCATATTTTCAGGAGGCGCAGGTTCTATAAGATGCCGTAATTCAAAACCATTCTGCAAAAGAGAATTTATATAAGTAGTAAGCGTGCGGTGGTATTTTATTACCTTTTCTCCAAGAAATACGGCTTTTCTTTTTCCTTCGTAATAATAATTATCTACGGGAAAATGCATAATCTCTCCGTTACTGTCATAGTACCAGTCCTGGTCTCCCTTTGCGGTAAATACCGGGTGTTCAACGGAAAATGCAAAATATCCGCCTCTTTTGGTCCATCTGCTTATTTTTTGCGTTAAAGGTCCGAAGTCTCTGACATAATGAAAAGCAAGGGAACTTATTATTACATCAAACTTTTCATCAGGAAAATCCAAATCTTCCATTGCGGAACACAAATACCGGATTTTTGAGCTGTCATTCAGTTCCTTGGCTTTTTTCAGCATTTTATGTGAAATATCCGTACCAAGAACATAAGATGCACCATTATCAACGGCATATTTGCAGTGCCAGCCATAGCCGCATCCCAAATCAAGTACAGTTTTGCCGTTAAAATCCGGCAGAACTTTTTTTAACTCCGACCATTCGCCGGCACCCTTAAGCCCTTCCTTTGAGCGGTTCATTTCGCTGTATTTTTCAAAAAATATTTCGTTATCGTATTTATTTTCTTTCATTTCTGTTCCTCCCATGTAAATACAAAATCAATTCTTTTATCTACATGGGCTCATACAATTTTTTGAGCAATTATACCGCCATTCATAAACATACCCCTGTCATTATTTTGTTTTAATATTAAATGCAGCAGATAATAATATCTGCTGCATAAATAATTTATCGTTTATTTCCCGATGTATTTTCAATAAGTTTTAAAACCTTTTCTTCAGATGACTGAATAACGCCGTTATCAATATGA
>CABPCX010000091.1 GCA_902406135.1 uncultured Eubacteriales bacterium | reverse complement strand
TGAATGTTCGGCTATTTTGAGCATACCACACCATAACGGTACTATACCGCACATGGTAAGGGCTATTTCCACGGACTCTTTTCCTGATGCGATTACCGCATCCGTAAGGTTCACCGCCGTTCCGTTAAAAAACGAAAAAATTATTCCTCCTGCAATCATAATACTCCATAGTATATTCATAATACTTTGTCCACCTCCGTTTTAATATTTTTATTTTGGCATATCTAAATTTATTCCTGAGAGGACAAAAAAATTTTAATATCACTGAATTTTTGCAGAAGGATTGTATACAATTTTTTTGATGAGTGTCTGAAAAAACGAATGGGAAAAAATTGAAATAAATTAAGTTGTTTCCATTAATTTGTAAAAAATAAAAAATTTTGTACGATTTTTTTTTTTTGCTTATGATAGGGATAACTCACAATTTGTCGATAAATTCGGAGATTTTAATGTCAAAAATTAAGGTTTAATTAATAATATTATCGTAAAATTATAAAAGCTATTACAATTATTGACAATAAGTGCTGTAACTGATATTATGAACAAGAAATAGATTTCGAATGGAAAATATGAGGGAGGAGATATTAAATGAAATCAACAGGTATCGTAAGAAGAGTAGACGAACTTGGACGTATAGTACTTCCAATTGAGCTTAGAAGAAGCCTTAACATTAACGAAAGAGATACTCTTGAAATTTTCGTTGATGATGAAAAAATCATACTTAAAAAATATGAACCGGCTGATATATTTACAGGAAGTATGGACGACCTTATCGAATATAAAGGCAAAAAGGTTTCAAAAGAATCTATCATTGAAATGGCTAGAATAGCAAACTTGAAGATTTCAGAATAAGAACAGTGAACAGGGTGTATACGATTTAGGGGTGTTAGAATTGTTATGCGGAGGATCGGTAATCTTCCGAATAAGAATGTTAATATATAAAGACTTCGTACTGTAAATATATAAGTTTTACTTCTTCTCTTTGATTTACAGTTTCGGAGCCTTTATTTTTTTATAAATAAAAAAGGCACTTATTAAAGTGCCTTTTAAATGTCATATTACTTTATATACTCGTCAATTTTCTTTGAAATTTCTGCGGGAGGAAGTGCTCCTACAATTCTTCCTTTTTCTTCGCCGTTTTTAAATACAAGCATTGAAGGAACGCTGAATACGCTGTATTTTACTGCCAGTGCTTCTGCTGTATCTATATCGAGCTTAGCGAATTTTACCTTTCCTGCATAGTCCTCTGAAAGTTTTTCAAGGACAGGACCAACCATCTTGCAGGGGCCGCACCATGTGGCAAAGAAATCAACAAGAACAGGTTCAGCTGAATTTATAACTTCGTTTTCAAATGTTTCGGGTGTTATAACTTTAATCATATGCAATTCTCCTTTCTTCATATGCATAAGGTCATTATTCAAGCATATTTTATTATCTGCCAAGAACTTAAATTTTATAATTGGACATCATAAAATTAAAAGCAGAATATGATTGATTTTATGTATAAAAGTTTTTAACAGGGTAATAATTATTATTGAGGATGAGTTATGTCTAAGACATACCACCCTTATACTTCTTCCCCTTATTGTTACGCAGGGACACCCCGGAAAGCTCCGTTATAAAACGAAAATGCTTTTTAAGGGTGTCCTTGTTTTAATACTTTTCTATTTCTATTTTGGCAGGAGTATATGTCTTTTTCAATGTTTTCAAACAAATTTTCTCAAATTTATTCGTTATGTCGCTTACATAAAATACATTGGTAGGCTTCTGTGAGCCGTCATTAAGCATATCATTTTCCTCAAGAAGTTCCTTAAGATATAATGCCGTATTTTTTGCGGGGTCAACTATTTTTACCGCTTCGCCTATGGTTTCCCCTATGCACTGCTTTAAAAGAGGATAGTGGGTGCAGCCAAGAAGAAGGGTATCTATGCCACAGCGGACAAGCTCGTTTAAATAAATTGATGCCGTAAGTCTTGCAACCTCATTATCATACCAGCCTTCTTCGGCAAGGGGCACGAAAAGAGGACAGGGCTTTGAAAATACTTCTATGGAACTGTCGGCTTCATGAATCAGCCTGCTGTACATACAGCTGCGTATTGTAGCCTCGGTTCCTATTATGCCTACCTTTTTATTTACGGTGGTGTTTATGACGCTTTTTACTCCCGGCTCCACAACGCCTACAAAGGGAACGTCAAATTCGCTCCTAAGGTCATCAAGGGAATTTGAAGATACCGTATTGCAGGCGGTTATTATTGCCTTAACATTTTTGGTAAGAAGAAAACGGACTATCTGCTTAGAGTATTTAGTCACGACTTCCTTTGATTTATCACCATAGGGCACTCTGGCTGTATCACCGAAATATACGATATTTTCATTGGGCAGTGCCTTAAGAATCTCTTTCGCAACAGTAAGCCCTCCGACACCAGAGTCAAATATACCTATCGGTCTGTTATCCATAATATACCTCCGATTATTTTATGCCGAATCTCTCCAGAGCAAGGTCGATAAGCTCGTCAAGAAGTACGTTCATGGGCTTTCCGCAGGCTGCCCAGAGCATACTGTACATACTTATGGGTGTAAATCCGGGAAGGGTGTTGAGCTCGTTAAAGATAACGTTTTCTGTATCCTTTTCCACGAAAAAGTCAACTCTGGCAAGACCGCTTCCGTCAACAGCCTTAAATACTTTTACTGCTATTTTTCTTATTTCGTCTTCCTTTTCTTTTGAAATCTCGGCAGGAACAACTGTTTTTGAGTCAGAGTTATTATATTTTGCATCATAGTCATAAAATTCTGCGGCAGCAAATATTTCGCCTACACAGGAAGCTTCAACGTGGTCTCTGTTTCCGAGGACAGCACACTCTATCTCTCTTCCCACGATTCCCTGCTCAACAACTATCTTGCTGTCATGTTCTGCGGCAAGACGGAGACCTTCAATGAGTTCTTCTTTATCATGGGCCTTTGTTATGCCTACGGATGAACCTGCGTTTGCAGGCTTAACAAAACAGGGATATCCAAGTTTCTTTTCGATTTTTGATGCGGTTGTCTTTATTCTCTTTAAATCCTCGGCTCTTACTTCAACATATTTAGCCTGGGGGATTTTTGCGTTTTTAGCAATGATTTTTGTAAATGCCTTATCCATGGATACGCTGGATGCAAGGACGCCGTTTCCGACATAGGGAATCTGGGCAAGCTCAAAAAGTCCCTGGATTGTGCCGTCCTCTCCGTATTTTCCATGGAGTACGGGGAAGGCAAGGTCGATGGGTATAAGTTTAACTTTTCCGCCGACTATCTTTAAAAGTCCGCGCTGAGACGCATCGGGACTTAATATGGCAGGTGTTCCGAACTTTTCCCATTCTCCGTTTTTAATATTTTCAACCGGACCGTTATATATCATCCATTTTCCGCTTTTGGTTATTCCAACGGGAATGACATAGTATTTTTCCGGGTCAAGATTCGCAATTATTGTTGAAGCGGACACTCTGGAAACTTCATGTTCCGATGACTGGCCGCCGAAAATCACAGCGACTGTAAGTTTATTCAATGGTACTCCCTCTTTTCTTTATGACAAAGAATTATTATAAATGCATTATTACTATTATATTCAAAAATGCAGTCCTTGACAATAGTATAGATTATAGATTATAATATTTAAGCATTTCAAATTGTAAAAGACGCTTCTGCGTTTTAAAAATTTCCATGCTAGCCGGGGAGGTAGCGGTGCCCTGTACCCACAGTCCGCTGTAGTGGGGGTGATGTCCGTTCTGCGGATGGCAGTTCTTTATGGCTGCCCCGGGGAGAAGGCGTTGACAGACTGAGTCTTGTGCAATAGGAACCTGCGAACCGTGTCAGATCCGGAAGGAAGCAGCACTAAACAGTCATTTCTATGTGCCACGAGGTCGCTTGGTCCGAGTCTTTGAGCCGGGTAACGCATCGAGAGCGCAGACAAGGAACGGATGCATGGATCCTGTGAATATATGGCCGCCTGTGGGCGGCTTTTTGTTTATAACTCATATAAAAAGCTCAAACGGTATAAACTGTAACGGTAAACGGCTTTATTTTTTTCAGAAAGGAGCAGTTTGTTTGAACACAATGGAATTTGCCATACTGGATTTTATTCAGAATAATATAAGATGCGGTTTCCTTGACTTTTTGATGCCTAAGATAACCGCCCTCGGAAATGCGGGTATTTTATGGATAATACTCACGGTTATATTTCTCATATCAAAGAAATACAGAAATACGGGATTTGTTATGGCCGCTGCGCTTATCCTTGATTTGATAGGCTGTAACCTCATATTAAAGCCCCTTGTGGCAAGGGAAAGACCCTTTGAGATAAACAGTGCCGTAAATCTTCTTATTTCAGCTCCAAAGGATTATTCATTCCCTTCAGGCCATACGGCAGCATCATTTGCCGCTGTGGGAGCAATGTATTTTACAAAATATAAGCACTGGAAAATATTTGGTGTAATTGCGGTTATAATAGCTTTTTCAAGATTATATTTGTATGTGCATTTCCCTACGGACGTACTGTTTGGGGCATTGCTTGGTATTGCCTGTGGCTTTGCGGCAGTAAAAATATACGAAGCGGTATCAAAGCTGTCCAAAAATAGAAGATAACGAATTTAAAACACCTCGGTCATATTGACCGAGGTGTTTTTTGATATATGTCTAAATAGATGATTAAAGTATTTTCTATTAAATATTTTTTGATAAAGATGCACGGAATTTTAGTATAAAGCTGAGTTAAAGGGCTGATTTTAAATATGTGCGGTACTAAGGCGAACTTGATTTTTTGATAGAAAATTGATATAGTAAAATAGTATCAATATGCGGAAGGGAGACTTTTAATATGTCCTCTTATCAGGCTCTTTACAGAAAATTCAGGCCGCAGACATTTGAATATGTGGTCGGCCAGGAGCATATAGTAAAAACACTTAAAAATCAGATAAAAAGTGGACGTGTTTCTCACGCATACCTTTTTTGCGGCACAAGGGGAACAGGAAAAACTTCTACGGCGAAAATATTTGCCAAGGCCATAAACTGCCTTAATCCCCACGACGGAGAGCCTTGCAATGAATGTGAGCTCTGCAGGGCTGCAAATGAGGGCAGAAGCGTGAACGTAATCGAAATAGATGCCGCATCAAACAACGGTGTCGACAATATCAGAGAAATACGCGAAGAAGTAAAATATCCGCCCTCTGAAGGTGAATATAAGGTATATATCATAGACGAGGTCCATATGCTCTCACCGGGAGCCTATAACGCCCTGTTAAAGACGCTTGAAGAACCGCCTAAGCACGTTATATTCATACTGGCAACCACTGACCCGCAGAAGATACCGGCAACCATACTTTCCAGATGCCAGCGCTTTGATTTTAAGAGAATAGGCGCGGGAGAGATTGCAAAGACACTGAAAGGTTATGCGGAAAAGGAAAATATTCAGGCTGACGACGATGCCCTGTTCCTTGTGGCTAGGCTTGCCGACGGCTCAATGAGAGATTCTTTAAGCATACTTGACCAGTGCACGGCATTTTATTACGGAGAAAGGCTTTCTAAGGATAAAGTGCTTGAGATAGTCGGCTCTGTAGATGATACTGTGCTTTTTGATATGACGGATAAAATTGTCGAAAGAGACGCTGAAGCACTTATGAATATCGTAAGCAGTCTTATGGCTGAGGGAAGGGACGCTTCTCAGTTTGTGGCAGACTATATCGGACATCTGAGAAATCTTATGATAACTGCCTCGGTTACGGATGCGGAAAAGATACTTAATGTGTCTTCCGAAAGTGCGGCTGCCTTAAGGGAGCAGACAAAGAGAATATCCAAAAACGAAATAAGTAGGCTCATTAATGTATTTTCGGAGCTTTCTATGGATATGAAGTATGCTTCCAATAAAAGGGTACTGCTTGAAGTATGTCTTATAAAGCTTTGTACACCTGTTACGGAAACTGACTACGATTCCATAGCGGCAAAGCTGTCTGCCCTTGAAAGGGAGCTTAAAAGCGGAAAATACACAAAGACAGTAAGTGCGGCACCTCAGGAAGAAAAGCCAAAGGAAAAGAAACAGGTAAGAAAGGCTGTCACTGAGGATTATAAAAAAGCCCTTGGAATATGGGAAAAGATAACGGAAGGCTTTAAGCCCCCCGATGATATAATAATCAAGAAAGCCAAGCTTAAACAGCTTGATGGGGATAAAATATATGTTGTTGGGGATAACGGCATAAATACTAGGATAATAGCAGGCAAGCTTGACGAAATAAAGGCCGCCTTTGAAAAGGAACTGGAAGCTGATATAGAGATAGATGTTATATCAAACGCCGAATATCAAAAGAGACATGATATGCTCTTTGGAGAGGAAGAGGAAGAAAGTTCCTTTGAGGAGGAGGACTGGGCAGGCCTTATACCCGGAATTGAAATAGAGCCTTAGAATTTTATCTGAGGATAATACTATAATAGAAAATAACAAAATAATAAAAATAATGAACTTTGTTACAGGAGGATTTTAATATGGCAAAAGGATTTGGCGGAATGGGCGGAATGAATATGAACGCTCTTATGAAACAGGCACAGAAAATGCAGAAACAGATGGAAGAAACTCAGGCAGCTCTTGCTGAGCAGGTTATTGAGACAACATCAGGCGGCGGTGCAGTTAAAATAAGCATAACAGGAAAGAAAGAAATCAAAGAAATCAAAATCAATCCCGACGTTGTTGATCCCGATGATGTAGAAATGCTTGAGGACCTTATTCTTTCAGCTGTAAACGAAGCATTAAGACAGGCTGATGAAATGGCAAACGGCGCTATGTCAAGAATTGCCGGAGGCAGTCTTGGCGGAATGTTTTAATTAAGAGGCGGAAAATGAATTTTTACGGTGACCCGATAACAAGACTTATCGAAAAGTTTGCGTCTCTTCCCGGAATAGGAAGAAAATCTGCTCAGAGACTGGCTTTTTATGTTATCGGTATGGATGAAAAAGAGGTACAGGAACTGGCTGACGCCATACTGTCGGCTAAGAAAGACGTAAAGTATTGTTCGGTATGCTGCAATCTTACTGACGGGGATATATGCCCTGTATGCTCCAGTGCGAAAAGGGATAAAAAGACCATAATGGTCGTTGAAAATCCCAGGGACCTGGCGGCATACGAAAGAACAAAGGAATATAACGGAGTTTATCATGTACTGCATGGAGCCATATCTCCCATGTCAGGAATAACTCCCTCGGATATAAAGCTTAAAGAGCTGCTTGAGAGGATACAGAATGATACTCCACAGGAAATCATTCTTGCCACCAATCCGACGGTAGAAGGAGAGGCTACGGCAATGTATATAAGCAAACTGATTA
>CABPCX010000090.1 GCA_902406135.1 uncultured Eubacteriales bacterium | reverse complement strand
ATTCCTCAATGGTGGCACACAATCCACGTTTAAGCATAACCGGCTTTTTGCTTTTTCCAGCTTCCATAAGCAGAGAAAAGTTCTGCATATTTCTGGAACCTATCTGAAGTATGTCAGCATATCCACTGACTAATTCAACTTCCCTTGGGTCCATTACTTCCGTAATAGTAGGTAATCCCGCTTCCCGTCCAGCTCTTTTCAAATATTTAAGGCCCGTTTCTCCAAGTCCTTGAAAACTATAGGGTGAAGACCTTGGTTTAAAGGCTCCTCCACGCAGCATATTTGCACCTGCTCTTTTCACAGCAAAGGCCGTTTTAAGTACCTGTTCTTCGGATTCAATGGCACAGGGACCGGCAATAACCAAAAAATCCTGCCCTATTACAATATTCCCTACTTGTATTTTTGTTGTAGAACCCTCTGCATTCTTTTTACTCATAGGTAATTGCTGCATTTTATCAACTCCTGACGTAGGTGTTAATGATATACTTAATACCTCTTCCACCTTAAAATCGTATTTTTACCTGTTTTTATTTACAAGGTAAGCCGTGTTTATCTATTATCAGTATTTTCTGTCAAAACCCTGATATCATCATATTTTTGAATCATTACCCTCATCATTTCTTCATAGGTATTAAACCGCATAAATAAAAATCCTATGGGGTCTGATTTATAATTGGTTACAGCATATCCTTCGTTATGAAGCATTCTTTCTTCATATATATACTTTTCTATTTCTTTGTCTATCTTAAGGCCTTTATAAATTCCGTTTTGTCCGGCAATCAATGCACGGTATGCCCAAAATCCCTTTTGGTGGACTTCCTTTGGAAAGTCATTTACTCCAAATCCGCATTTAGCACGTGCTTCCCAATAATCCCAGTCAAATCCTTCTCCCAGCCCCTCTGCCGGGATACTGTAAAGATTGCCGAGCACCCTTCGCATACATTCCAAAATATATGCTTTTCCGGCTTTCATAATATATTGAAGGTGGAATATGCCATCTGTCAGATTCAGCGTCTTTGCTATATGTTCAATCTGCCGTATAAGGTCATCACGTACCAGCTCAATTTTTTCTGCAGGAAATGTGTCTACTTCCACTCTGTAAGGATTTATGAATGAGTGTTCATTATTGGAACATATAGCAGCCACTTTCTGCCCTATAAGATAAGTACAGAATCCGTGCTGAGTCCCTTCAATAAAAGGCTCTATAACTATTCTTTTCTCTCTTGAGTACGAAAAAGCGTTTTTGATGTTTTCTAATAATTCCTCTGGCGTGTCTGCACGCAGTATACCGTTTCCTGCACTCAAATCCACTGGCTTAACTATAAGAGGAAAGTCTTTAGCGTAAAGCATTCCCCACTTCAAAGCTTCATTAATATCACCAAATGATACTGCTGTGGGAGTATTTATTCCTCCAAGCTCAGAGGCAAAAGCCTTAAAATTAGCTTTATTGTGAATTATTAAAGTTGTTTTATAGTCATCCTGGCCTTTAAATCCAAGTTTTTCGGAAACATAGGCCGCTGTTATCACTCCAAAGTCATTGCAGCAGGGACATACCGCATCTACTTTTTTGTCAGCGGCCAGTCTATACATACTCTCAAGGTCAGTATAGTCACCGTATACATATTCATCAGCCATTTTGTGGCCCGGAAGCTCTGGACGGTTTCCTGTGGTTATTACATAGCAGTTTAATTTTTTCAATGCTTTTAAGAGCCTTTCATCATTATGGCTGGCATTAAGAAGCAAAACCCGTTTTTGTGAAATATGTTTATCCATTATCGTATCTCCCCAAATACATCCTCTTTAAAAGCACCTCTGTTAGCAGCAGCACGGGTTTTGCTTCCCTTTCTGTCAAACACCATTTGAATTACTCTGAAACAGAGATGTATATCAACTTTTAAGCTGCAGTTTTCAACATACCATACATCATTTTCAAACTGTTCTTCCCACGACCATACATGGTCCATAGGAAAATATGTAGGACATTCCAGACCGGGGCGTACCGCATGCCTCATAATCTGCCGCGAATCATATCGGCATAAATATTCCGGAAGCAGAGGTCTCGGACCAATAATACTCATATCTCCTTTTAAAATAAGAAACAGCTGCGGCAGTTCATCAAGGGAAGTCTGCCTTATTTTTTTCCCTATTTTTGTAACCCTGTATTCAGCCAAAAGAAGCTCTCCGTTTTCGTCTCTTTCATCTGTCATATTTTTAAATTTTACTATTGTAAATGGTTTGCAATCTTTTCCTATACGCGTCTGTTTAAAAATAACAGGGGCTCCAACATCAAAAAATGTAATGACTGCAATAATTCCCATTATTGGAAGTGCAAATATAAGTCCTATACTGCATATAACGATATCTAAAATACGTTTCCCGTAACGTGTATAAAAAGTATCTCTTACTTTTACAGTCTCTTTTGAATCATAAAAATTATAGTTTGGTGTGTCTGATTCATAGATTACTTTCGGTTTTGGCAGTACAGCATTGTTTTGTACAAACATGGTAATATCACCTTAGCCTTCCTCTTACATCCCTCTTTTTTATTTCTAGACTGCAGGTTCTTACTTATCTTTGACGCAGGCACATTAGATTTTTATGCCGGGTTTTCATAAGTCTGATATTCTCTGTCAGCCTTTTTATTTTCTTCAAGATATTTTTTATTCAATATATCCTGCCACCAAATTTTATTTTCAAGATACCAATTTATCGTGTATCTTAAGCCGTCTGAAAACTTTACGGACGGTTTCCATCCAAGCTCGCTGTTTATCTTTTGAGTGTCAACGGCGTATCTTAAATCATGTCCAGGGCGGTCATTAACAAATGATATAAGTGCCTCAGGTTTTCCAATCACATTAAGTATGTTTTTTACTACCTGAAGATTACTGCATTCATTATGTCCTCCTATGTTATATATCTCACCAGTTTTTCCTCTGCGGATTATCATATCAATGGCCTCACAGTGGTCTTCCACATAAAGCCAGTCTCTTATGTTTTCTCCATTTCCATATACCGGCAGTTTTTCGTCTGACATGGCCTTTGATATCATCAGCGGTATAAGTTTTTCTGGAAATTGATAGGGTCCATAGTTATTGGAACAGCGGGAAATCGTGGCCGGTAGTCCAAAAGTTCTTATGTATGCCCCAACAAGCATATCTGCCGATGCCTTTGATGCCGAATAGGGGCTGGATGCATTTAATGGTGTATTTTCTGTAAACAGCAGGTCTGGACGGTCAACGGGCAGGTCGCCGTAGACTTCATCTGTGGATACTTGATGAAAACGCGAAACTCCATATTTCAGACAGGCATCCATCAAAATCTGGGTGCCTAGTATATTTGTCTTTAAGAAAACTCCTGGTTCTTTAATGGAACGGTCAACATGGCTTTCGGCCGCAAAATTGACAACTATATCCGGCCTGAAATTTTTGAACAGCCAAAAAACAGTTTGGGCATCAGTAATATCACCTTTGATGAAATGCATATTAGAATTTATCATAGCGGCTTTAAGTGTAGAAATATTTCCGGCATAAGTAAGAGAATCCATACATATCAAAAAATCTTCCGGATGATGTGACAGCTGATAATAGATAAAATTTGAACCAATAAATCCGGCTCCGCCGGTTACAAGAATTTTAGTCATAGGTATTTTCTCCTTCATAGGACATCAAATACTGTCCATATTCGGTCATCTTTAAAGGTGCTCCCAAAGAAATCATTTCTTTTTTGCTGATGAATCCGCGTCTCCATGCAATTTCCTCAATGCAGGCTATGTAATATCCAGTATTTGCCTGCACAGTCTCAACAAACGTAGATGCTTTAAGCAGCGCTGACGGAGACCCGGTATCAAGCCAAGTTATTCCTCTTCCAAACAGCTCTACATGGAGTTCTCCCAATTTAAGGTATTCATTATTTATTGAGGTTATCTCGATTTCGCCCCGCTCGGACGGCTTAACTGATTTAGCCATATCTACGACCCTGTTATCATAAAAATAAAGTCCGGGTACGGCGTAGTTAGACTTTGGTACTTTTGGCTTTTCTTCAATAGAAAGGACGGTTTTATTTTCATCAAATTCCAGTACTCCAAAGTCCTGCGGATTTTTCACAGGATAGCCAAAAATTGTAGCTCCCTTTTTGCGGTTTACTGCCTTATTAAGAATCATGGTTATGTCGGTACCATAAAAAAAGTTATCTCCAAGGATAAGACATACATTGTCTTTTCCTATAAATTTTTCACCGATTATAAATGCGTCTGCCAGTCCCCTAGGCACCTCCTGCACCGCATAGGAAATATTCATTCCTAGGGAAGTCCCGTCTCCCAGAAGCCGCTCAAAGTTTGGTGTATCCTCAGCCGTAGATATAATAAGTATTTCTTTTATGCCAGCATCAGTGTTGAGAGGGGATAATATATCAGCGGCTTATCATAAATTGTGAGTAATTGTTTGGAAATGACCTTTGTGCTGGGGTACAGTCTCGTACCCTTTCCTCCGGCCAAAATTATTCCTTTCATTACTTAACACCTTCCTTTATCACGATTTCACAGAAGCTCCTGTACAGCATCACATACATAATCAACTTCCTCTTTTTTAATTTCTGAAAACATAGGCAGGCAGAGAACTCTGTCTGAAATATAACGTGCATCAGGCACATCTGCGCTTCCATACTCACTGCGGTAGCAAGATAAATCACAGCAAAGCGGATAAAAATACTTTCTGGTATATATTCCTCTTTTAAAAAGTTCCGACTGCAGAAAATCACGGGAAATCTTCTTGCTGTGCAGTACAATTGGATAGTATGAATAGTTGTTTTTTACGCCTTCCTGCTGTGGGAGCAGCTGTATATCTTTCATTTGAGACAGCCTTTCGTTATATCTGAGAGCCGCCCTTTCACGCAGTTTTATGTTTTCATCAATATGTCTGAGATTACACAATCCCATTGCTGCTCTAAACTCATCTAATTTACTGTTGCCAGCTATGTAATCAACCGTTTCCGGTCCTGTAAGTCCAAAATCCTTTATGGCTGTCAATTTATCTGAAAGTGTTTCATCCTTAAATACAGCCGCACCACCCTCAACGGTATGATAAATTTTTGTAGCATGGAAACTGAACATTGAAGCGTCCCCGTATTCTCCGACACCTTCACCATTTACCTTAACTCCAAAGGCGTGTGCCGCATCATAGATAACTTTCAAGCCATACTTTGATGCGATATTCTGTATTTTATCTGTCTCGCATACCATTCCATATACATGCACAGGAAGTATAGCCGATGTTTTGTCAGTAATAAGTTCTTCTATTTTAGATGCGTCAATGGTAAAATCGTCTCTTCGGATATCACAAAAAACAGGTTTCAACCCACATCTTACAATTGCGTGGACAGTTGATACAAAAGTAAACGGGGTAGTTATAACTTCTTCTTTAAGTTCAAAGGCCTGAAGAATACATTCCAGCGCACTGTGTCCATTTACAAACAGCTGTAAATTTTTTACTCCAAGATATTCCTTGAGTCTACTTTCCAACTGCTGATGTTTTGTGGCCATATTTGTTAAAAGTCTTGTGTCCCATATAGAAGATATTTCATCTATATATTCGTTAAATCCTGGCATAGATGGGCGAATCAATGGGACTTTCATAAACTTATCTGCACCGGACATACCGCCCCTCCTCTTTAAAAATTCTGTTCATTAAAAAATGGTTTATATAAGCTGCATAAATATTTGAAATCTATATTTATTAATTCTCATCATCATTTTTGTCATCAATATGTCTTCTATCTTCTTTTTCCTTATATTTGATGCATATAAAAGTTATGATGACTGCCGCTATAAAAGATATTATCGCAACCATAATATATCCTCCTGCATCCTCATGAAGAAGGATAGCCCCGTACATGCCATATGTTACAGCTTTATTGATTCCGATTGCATCGTAGACCATATAGACTAATGAGGAAGATAATATGACGCATAGAACAGCTAATTTATAAAAATTGAATTTTTCATGCTGGCGCTGTTTTTTACGAATTCTAATTTTAACCAGCTTCACTCTCATTGCCGTGTCATACATACCAATACCTCCTATTCCATAAATTTCTTTTATAGCGTCTTTAATAGTTAAGGTACAAAAAAATAAAAAAACTCTCACTAAAACTAAAAATTTTTCAAAAAATTTTTTTGCAATAAAAAAAGAGCTGTTCAAAACAGCTCTCAAAATTTTATTTCTATTTCGATTTTAAATATGTATATGTTTTTGATATTACAAGACCTAATATCATTGATACTATTGGCATAGCATAGGCTGTATATCTGAATATTCCTCCATAGGCTACCATAAGATTATATATGGCGTGGAAAGAAATAGCCACACCTAAAAGGCCGCAGGTACCAGCAATTTTAAGCCATGGTCTCTGCCAGACATACATCATTCCGATACCAACGATAGCTCCTGTTATAATATGCATTGCTCCTGTTCCAAATCCACGGAAAAGCAGGAATGTAAAATTCTCCGCTCCGTTTTGTATAAGGTAACAGATATTTTCAAAAGTAGCAAACCCTGCTGCCATTATCAAAACAGCGGTTTTTATATCATTTGCCTTTGGCTCAAATATCAAAAGATAAAAAAGCAGCGGCAGAAGCTTTATTGTCTCTTCAACTACAGGAGCTATTTCCACCGTAGCGTTAAAAGCATCTACGTTGTAAAATGCGGCAAAAAAAGTATTAACGTATGCCGAAAGCATACAGGCGCCCATTCCCAAAAAGCCAAAAATAAAATACTTAATATATTTTCTTCCTAAACAAACGGCTGTTACTACAAGAGGAGCTGCAATACAAATAAATATATTTTCAATATACGTCATAACTCTACCGCCTTCCTAACTGCTGGCAGAAAACAAAAAAATGATATCGTCAAAGTAAAGTCAATCCAGAAATAAGGATTTGAAAGTGTATCGCTTACCCAAGGATAGCTTGATACCCAAAGGCAGTTCTCGATTATTACAAAAGCTAAGGTAACAATGTGAAAATGTATCTTTTTAGAACCTGTATGTTTTCTATAATATGCTATTGAACATATAGAATTCCATAAAATTATACACAGTATAACTCCAACAACAGCATTGTATAGAAAATCACCAATGCTGATAAAATAAATCATCATCAGTATTTGAATAACTACTCCGGCTATGGCTGCACGGTTCTTATAATTACGCTCGTCTTTTTCGGCTATAGCGTGCTGCATCAAATTTATAAAAAGATATCCTGAAATCCATGCAATATCTGATACATAAAACATAGGCGGAGCATCGGTAATCATAAGTGTATACATCATCCAATAAAATCCGCCAAATGAAAAGCATCCATAAAAGCAGGACAGGAAAAAATATATTTGATTGCG
>CABPCX010000089.1 GCA_902406135.1 uncultured Eubacteriales bacterium | reverse complement strand
AACTACATCAGAACGAGGTACCAGCGATACACTCTCTCCGTCAATCACAGCCAGACAGTGTTCTCCGTCATAACGGTATAATTCAATCTGTACCTGTGTATGAACCTCATTATCAAGATAAAGTGTCAGAGAAATTTCCTCCTTCTGGGAAGGACTTTCATCAGTAAAGCTTGATGCATTCATATCCTCTAATGCAGACTGGAAATCATCGATTGATATTTCCTCTTCATTATAATAGAATGTCTTTTTATCTCCCGTTCCCTCTGACGTAATGGTATAGTCGGAACCTTCCAAAGAAATATCTATGGAAGTAACATCATCAAATGATGCAGTAAACACTTCAGAGTGGCGTAAATCATCATAACCGGCAGCCATTAACGCTTCATAACTGCTTGATGTAATCTTATATATTATCTTGGAATCTCCCACTCTGGCATAGGCAGTAATCTCCTCTTCTTCATCGGATTCCGATTCTTCCGAGCTGCTCTCCGCTTTTTCACGTTCTTCAGGGTCACGGCTTATACTGATGGTAAATGTCTGTTTTTCCTCTTCAGAACTGTCTTCTTCCTCAGGTGTGTATACTACAGTTACCGTCAGCTCAGGGTTATCCAGCCCATATTCAGCCAAATCATCTTCATCTGCGTTATATGTCATATAGTCGTTCAGATTCAGATAAGAAATGGAATTCAGATAACTTTCTACAAGTGTTGTATCAAGAGGAAGCATATTTTCACCGTCCTCCTTAAAATAGACATCATCTTCACAATAAGTGTATGGACTGTCTTCAGTATATTCTCTGTAGACTATGTGGTAATTCTCACTGCCTTCAAAATCAATGCTTTCTACCTCATCAAAATAAGGTGTTTCGTCATTGAGAATCATATCGCTGAGAGTTACATCAAAATAATCCATAGGGTCGTTAACCGCCAGGTAGACATTACCGTCGCCAATTGACACATATCTCTGAGAGTCCATGGCACTGTAATCTCCTAAAGATATTTCGTATGTGTTATCATCGGTTTCCAACTCTATCGTGCATACAGGGTCATCCAGTCCATACTGGCTGTAGTCCGATACTTCTTCAATTATGAATGAAGCGGAAAATTCCTCAAACTGCCCGATAAGTTCGTTTATCTTTTCTTCATTAACAGGAAAAGCTATATCATCATCGTAAAGCCAGCTGTCTTCTTTATGGAATGACAATGATTCCGTTTCAGTCTCCCATGATATGGACTTAACAGAGTCCGCATCCACTTCCAAAACTACTTCACCGCTGTTACGTATATTCTCCTGTTCTTCTTCGTGCCTTACTACAAGGAAAGTGATTACACAAATAACCGCTAATACTCCCAGCAGAGCATAGATACGTTTAGCCCGCTTCATTCTGCTCCCTCCTTCTCTTCAAAATTACAAATACACCAACTCCAAGATAAGTCAGAGGGAAAACTCCAATCATCAATGTCTTAAGCAGTGATGCAGTAGAATCTGTAATTGAAAGATAATTATAGTTCAAAGATTTGCTTCGGATTGCCATGGCTTCACTCTCACCGATAAGAGAAGAAAGCGCATTCATTGCAAGGTCAGAGTTTGAGCCTGAAGACAATGCATTATACATATCATCCAAAAATGCCGCTGATGAGAACCAGACAATTTGTCCTTCATTGGAGCAGTCTATGGATAAAGCAACCGCAAACGGACCGTCAATGTCTCCGTCCTCTTTTTCGTATGTGGTAAGGTCATAGCCTGCTATCTTGCTGAATGATTCGCTTGAAGTTGTAAGCAGAGGAGTCACCGCGCCGCTTTCATCATTGATAATCATTCCCTGGGAAATTGGCATATTAGGATAGTAGTTTTCTTCAATAAGTGAGTCCGTAATTTCGTGGCTTGACATCTCAGGCAGGAGTACATACGGCTGCATTGTATAGCTGTCACGATTTCCTTCGACAACTATGCCTTCTCAGGTCTCCACATCATAATTTTCCAGAAGACTATATAAATTTTCTAAAATACCGTCTTCTGTCGGGCCGGCAATCACTAGCAGTTTGCCTCCGTCTTCAGCATACTCATAAAGCATATCGATTTCTTCTTCAGATAAGTCCGATGAAGGTTCGTATATTAAAATGGCGTCGGCATCTTCCGGCACTTCGTCCACGGTCAATAGTGACAGTGTGTTTGTTTCAATATTTTCTTTTTCAATCTGTTCTTTAAAGTTCTGCGGCAGCTCCTGCTCACCATGTCCCTCTAACACATAAAGCTGGGGCAAATCATCTGTTACTACATAATCAATAGCAGAAGTAATGGCACCTTCACCGTCAAAAGATGTGCTGTATGTGTAAGAATATATATCCGCTTCCTGAATGTATATATCATCATAACCTATAAAACGGCTGCGGTCTCCGCATTCCACAACAAGGCTGTTATTCTGGACAGTCTCATTTGTATACTGCTCGGCAAAAGTAGGATATACGTCCGGATTCTTTTTAACTACTTTAATATGGTCTGATAAGCTCTCATATTTGCTTAACAGGTTTTCTATAACGTCGTCTTCCTCACCGGACTGAACAATCCAGTAAATTGTCACATCTTCCTCCAGGGCATTTACCACAACTTTAGTGTTGCTTGTTATTGAGTAAAGCTTTGTAGCGCTTATATCTAATTTAGTCAGGCTGGAAGGAAGCGCTGAGACAAGAACATTAAGTACAACTAAAATAGCCAGCACAACTGCAGTTATTGAAAGCGCATAGGTGCCTCCTCGGAAGGCCGTACGGTTTCTGTCTGGCTGTTCTTCTTTTTGAAGGAGTTTCCACTTTTTCATTAGTTATACCTCCTTTTTTCCATAGACTGCACCGATAAAAACAGGAAAAATACAATCACTGATATATAATAAAATATCGCAGTCAGGTCAAATACACCGCTTACAAATGTATTAAATCTATTAAAGAGAGATAACTGCCTCATTATCTTAGGCAAAAGGCCCTCAAAGACAGTTGGGTCTATAAAAGATGTAACAGTAATAGCAGCGATAAGTACAAGTGTAACTCCATAGCCCAGCATTTCGTTACGTGTTAAATAACGTACTATTGCTCCAATAATCAAAGCAAGAAGCGCAAGGGAGATAATGCTTCCAACCGAAGTTGATGAAACGTATTCTGACAGGCTGACACTATAATAGTTAAACAAAATGGCTGCAATGCCTATGCCGGCAGCAAGCCCCTGGTTATCTGTCAGAGAAGAAATGAATACTCCCAAAGCAACCAATGCAGCTCCCATAATAAAAATCGCTGCCAAAGACCCATAGGATGTAGGCAGATAAACGTCTCCGTACTGGGCAAATATGAGCGGGTATATGGAAATGATAAGGAGTGGTATCAAATAAACTACCAGAAGCGCCAGATATTTTCCCATAATTACCTGTACAGTAGATATGGGGAGCGAATAAAGCAGCTGGTCAGTTTTTTGTTTTCTCTCCTCAGCAATTACCCTCATGGTCAAAATAGGTACAATCACAACAAATATAATCATTCCAAAGCTTAGAACATATTCAAAGTTGCTTACTGCGGCCTGCAGGTTATAAAGCATTGCGCCAATGCCTACAATGGCAAGCAGAAAGGCTCCGAACACATAGGCTGTAAATGAGTGAAAATAGTTTCTCAGCTCATGTTTAAAAACGGCAATCATACCTGCTCTCCTCCTTCTATCTCAACCGATGAGTCATCTGCCTCAGTAAGTTCCAGGAAAATGTCTTCCAGGGTAGCTCTCTTTAATACCAGTTCCAGCAGAGCATAATTACGTTTGGCAAAGGCAAAAAATATTTCTTTCGATACGGAATAGATATCCTCCGCATCTGTTTTAATATTGGCAGACAAAATATTTTTCTCATCCGCTTCTATTGTCAGTTCCGTAATGTGCTTAACAGCAGAAAGTGCTTCTCTGACTTCATCTTCTGATGCATCGGTCTTAAAAGAAATCTCGTTGGCAGAAAGAAGTTTGCTTTCCAGTTTATCAGGCTCATCAAAAGCAACCAGCTTTCCATGGGATATAATCAATATTTTTTCACAGATAGCCTGAACCTCGGAAAGAATATGGGAACTTAGAATTACCGTATGTTCCTGCCCCAGCTGTTTAATAAGGTCTCGTATTTCAATTATTTGGATTGGGTCCAGACCTACTGTCGGTTCGTCCAGAATAATTACCTTTGGATTGCCAAGGAGTGCCTGAGCAATGCCAACACGCTGCTTATAGCCTTTAGACAAAGCAGAAATACGTTTACCCTTTACATTCTGAATTTTAACCTGTTCGATTACTTTATCGACCTGTCTGCTTAACTCTGTACCCTTCAGTCCTTTTGCTTCTCCAACAAAACGCAGATACTCCAGAGGCGTTTCATTCATATATAACGGCGGCTGTTCCGGAAGATATCCAATAAGCTTCTTTGCCTGATTTGGGTCTTCAAAAATATCAAAACCGCCAATCTCCACATGTCCGTTCGTCGCGGATAAGCATCCTGTCATAATGTTCATAGTGGTAGTCTTGCCGGCTCCGTTTGGTCCAAGGAAGCCGTATACATGACCTTCATCAATTTCAAATGACAAATCATTGACAGCCAGAAAATCACCGTAGTACTTTGTTAAGTGCTCGACTTTTATCATAGAGGAACCTCCTTTTCATTTATGAATTTTAATTGCGTTAATAATATCCGCACTCTGCCAAGTATAATGCCTGCCCCTAAATTGGCACTAAAGAAACAGGCTTTACCGCAACATAAAAAGGACCCATTGCAAAGTTTCTTATTTTTGCAATGAGTCCCTATTAAAGTTTTTACACTCAACAGTAATATTCTTTATTTCAATTCTACACGGAATCCGATTATACCGCATTTTCTATACGCAGCAATGTTTCCTTTATGACTTTTAACTATGGACTGTGCAATGGACAGGCCTATTCCAAAACTTCCCGAAAATGTTCTTGCCTTATCAGCGCGATAGAAGCGGTCAAACAGACGGTTAAGTTCTAATTTGTCCACATCTTGGTATGTATTTTCCACAGTAAGAACCGGATGTCTACGGCAAATCAAAGTAAGCTGTATATTTCCACCTGCATCGCAGTATTTAATGGCATTATCCAGCAGAATGGCTGTCAGACGGCGAATCAATGATTCATCACCGTAATAGTAAACTGACGGACTTACAGAGCTTGTCAAAGTATGGCCGCGTTCTTCCGCAAGACTTTCAAATTCCGAAACGGTATCGGCAACGGCACTGCTAAGATTAAATTCCTCACGCATAACCGAATCAGTACTTTCGTCCATTCTTGATAAAGTAACCAGCTGGTTGATAAGAAGACCCATACGCTCACCTTCACTGCGGATATCATCCAGCCATTCATTTTTTCCCAGCTCGCTTTCAACAATGTCCAAGTTTGACAGTATAAGCGTCAGAGGTGTTTTAAGCTCATGATTTGCGTCCGTAATGAACTGCCGCTGCTTCTCATAGCTTTCAGCCACTGGACGTACAGCCCTCTTTGAAACTACAACCGTTAGTATAAGTATCAAAGATGCACTGCCCAGCAGCACTAACAGCGCAGTAAAAAGAAGCCTGTTAGACGTATTATTATATGTGTTGCCATTAACAAATACAACCGTAGTGCCGTCCTCTGTATCCATAATCCTATAACGATAGTCGCCTATCCATCCGCGCTCTTTGCCTCTTTTTAAAACCTTATCCGTATAATCTTCCACATCCTGCTCAGTAATAGTAGAAACGGAATCCATATTCGTATTGACTATTTGTTTTTCATCGTCCAGCCAAACTGAAAAAAAGCGTGTACTGAATTGGGTTTCTTCTGTAATTACATCCGAATACGGCATCTGGACAGGCATACGCTGTTTTGATGAGTCAAATTTAGGAAAGACACCGTCATTGGACGAAATGGTATCAACAAGCATATCTACAGACCGGTTTGTTTGTATTTTCGTAAATACCATAAGTGAAATGAATATGCAGGAAAATACAATAAAAATAGAAATCATACTGATTGAGATAAATTTTCTTCTAAGGCTGCCTATCATTTTTTACCTCCAGCACATATCCGGCATTTCGGATAAAACGTATTTCTGCCGGAGCATTGACTGCGCTTATTTTTTTACGCAGGTTTGAAATATGTACCCATATAACACTGGTATCTACGCTGGTGTCCCAGCCCCAAAGATGGGTAATAAAACGTTCTGACGGAATAATCATTCCCGGCTGCTGCATAAGCATTTCTAAAATTTGAAATTCTTTTCCGCTGAGCGATTGAATTTCACTACCACAGCTCAGCTGATATGTGGAGCGGTTTAGTGTGACCGAACCTACCGTCAGCAGGTCTGGCAGATATGTATCCTTTCTGCGCAGCATAGCACGGATACGCGCAAGCAGCTCAACCGTAGAAAAGGGCTTAGGGAGATAATCATCCGCTCCTGCATCAAGACCCTCCACACGGTCAGACACCTCTGTTCTGGCGGTCAAAAATAAAGCCGGCGTTGTGATGTTTTTGCTCGAAGGGCCTGCAAAACCTTTATACCATCCATTCCGGGCATCATTATATCCAGTATTATGCCGTCATACTCTCCGGTCAGTCCGTAGTTTAATGCATCGTCACCATTATTTACACCGTCAACGCTGAATTTATTGTTCTCAAGAATATGTATCAATGATTTCAAAAGCTTAGGATCATCCTCTGCAATAAGCAATTTCAAAATGCTCACCCCCAAATCTGTTTAGAAATATATCACAGGCAGCTAAATACAGCCTAAAGATATACAGCAGACAAATATCAGCTTTTTATGTACAAGTACTTATTTATACAGCTTAATTATAAAAAATCATATACTTTTTATCAACATAAGTTTAGGCGGCGGATGTTTTTAAGTTTCCAGATGGCTGGCCGGCTAATATGGTAAAATATCTTCTGGGGTGGAAAACAGATAAATGTTAAGTAGAAGGGAAAATTAAAGGCTTTTGTACATTAGTAAAATATCACAGCAATATGAATATTGCAGCTTTGTTTTTTCACCAAACCCAAATCTCGGCTCGAAATACGCCATTGCAGTTTAGAAGCAGAGTGCGTCAGAATCAGCGCACGATTGGCTTTGCATTAAAATAAAAATAACCCCTGAATTTTCAGGGGTTTTAGTGACGGAGGCGGTGGGATTCGAACCCACGAGCCCGTGAGGACTACCTGATTTCGAGTCAGGGCCGTTATGACCACTTCGATACACCTCCATAAACACTTGGCTATTATAGCATAACAAATATTAAAGTTCAAATCTTTTTTATATATTCCTGCCAAGCTCTTCGGCTTCCTGAAGGAAAGGAGTATTTTTTACATCTCCCTTTTCGTCAACGCCTGAAG
>CABPCX010000088.1 GCA_902406135.1 uncultured Eubacteriales bacterium | reverse complement strand
CTTCCAGTTCCCTTACGGCACATTCATATGGGTCTTCGTGAGGCTCAAACGTACCCGCCGGTATCTCAAGTATCACATCACCGGCCGGATGTCTGTACTGTCTTACAAAGATGATATTTCCGTCTTTATCAACGGGAACAATAGCCGAAGCATTATTTTTTATAACTATTTCTCTGATGGCAGTATCTCCGTCAGGCATAGTTATCTCGTCTCTCATTACCTTCAGTATTTTTCCTTCAAATACCTTTTCGCTTTTTACAACTTTGTAATCCATGTACTTCTCCTTTCACCCTTAGAATTCAGCATTTCTTACTGTTCTGGGATAAGGTATAACGTCTCTGATGTTTGACATACCTGTGATATACATTATAAGTCTCTCAAATCCAAGACCGTATCCTGCATGGCGTGTTCCGCCGTATTTACGGAGGTTGAGATACCACCAGTAGTCCTCTCTCTTAAGACCCATTTCGTCCATTCTGTTTTCAAGAACTTCAAGTCTTTCTTCTCTCTGGCTTCCTCCGATTATCTCGCCGATTCCGGGAACAAGACAGTCTGCTGCCGCAACAGTCTTTCCGTCATCGTTTAAGCGCATATAGAATGCCTTGATATCCTTGGGATAGTCAGTAACGAATACGGGTTTCTTAAATACTTCCTCTGTGATATATCTTTCGTGCTCTGTCTGAAGGTCACAGCCCCAGTCAACGGGATATTCAAATCTGTCTCCTGCCTTTTTGAGAAGTTCAATGGCTTCTGTGTATGTTATACGGCCAAAGTCAGAGTTTACTATATTATTAAGTCTGTCAATAAGTCCCTTGTCGATGAAGTTATTGAAGAATTCCATTTCTTCGGGAGCATTTTCAAGTACATAGCTTATAACATACTTGAGCATATCTTCGGCATTGTCCATATAGTCGTTGATATCGGCAAATGCCATTTCAGGCTCAATCATCCAGAATTCAGCCGCATGACGTGTTGTATTTGAGTTTTCAGCTCTGAATGTGGGTCCGAATGTATATACGTCTCTGAAAGCAAGGGCAAAAGTCTCAGCTGAAAGCTGTCCGCTTACAGTAAGGTTTGTCTGCTTTCCGAAGAAGTCCTTTGAGTAATCAACTGTTCCGTCCTCATTTAAAGGAGGGTTGCTCATATCAAGTGTTGTTACCTGGAACATTTCGCCGGCACCTTCACAGTCGCTTCCTGTGATAAGAGGTGTATGAACGTATACAAATCCTCTTTCCTGGAAGAATTTATGAATAGCATAGGCAGCAAGGCTTCTTACTCTGAATGTTGCTGAGAATGTATTTGTTCTGGGTCTGAGATATGCGATAGTTCTCAAGAACTCAAGTGAATGTCTCTTTTTCTGGAGAGGATAGTCAGGTGTTGTAGTTCCTTCAACAACTACCTCGTCAGCCTTTATTTCAAAGGGCTGTTTTGCTTCGGGTGTGAGTACAAGAGTACCCTTTACGATTATTGCAGCTCCTACTCCAAGTTTTGATACTTCAGTATAGTTATCTATTTTTCCGTCCTCAAAAACGACCTGAACACTCTTGAAAAATGAGCCGTCATTGAGTTCGATAAAGCCGAATGTCTTTGATGAACGCAGAGTTCTTATCCATCCGCCGACTTCAACTGTACGGTCGGCAAATTCAGCGGTGTTTTTATACAGCTCTTTAACTCTTGTAAGTTTCATAAGAAAATGCCTCCAATTTAATTATTTAACCTCTGAAAGGAATTCTTCGAGTCTGTCCATTCCTGCCTTGATGTTTTCAATTGATGTTGCGTATGAGAATCTTATGTGGTCGGGCATTCCAAAGTCTGCGCAGGGAACAACCGCAATAAGTTTTTCATCAAGGAGAAGGGCTCCTATCTGAGCTGCACTCTCAAGTTTGATTCCTTTATATGTTTTTCCGTATGTTCCTGAAAAATCTATGAACAGGTAGAATGCACCTTCAGGTTTTAATGTGCTGATATATGGCATTTTTACCGCTCTGTCATAAATATAGTCACGGCGTTTTTCAAACTGTACTCTCATTTCCTCAACACAGTCCTGAGGTCCTGCAATTGCCGCAAGGGCTGCTTTCTGAGCTATTGAGTTGGGGTTTGATGTCATATGTGACTGCATACTTGACATAAGTTTTGCTATCTTAAGTGGAGCAGCAGTATATCCTATTCTCCATCCTGTCATAGCATAGCTTTTTGATACGCCGTTTACAGTTATTGTTCTGTCATAAATTTCTTTTCCGAAAGAAGCAATGCTTATATGCTTCTTATCCTCTGAATATATGAGCTTTTCATATATTTCGTCGGCAATTACTATTATATCCTTTTCAACGGCAAAGTCAGCTATCTTTCTGAGCTCATCCTCAGCCATTACCATACCTGTAGGGTTGCTGGGTGTTGTTATAATAATTGCCTTTGTCTTATCTGAATATCCGCTTTCAAGTACTTCCCTTGTAAGAGCGAAGTTTTCTTCCTGTTTTGTGTATACTATAACGGGTGTTCCTCCCGCAATTCTTACCATTTCTGCATAACTGAGCCAGTAGGGTGCAGGTATTATTACCTCATCTCCGGGGTTCAGTACTGCCATAAGGGCATTAATAAGTGAATGCTTTGCTCCGTTGCTTATAACTATCTGTGTATAGTCATAGTCAAGACCATTATCTTTTTTAAGCTTATCGGCTACAGCCTGTCTGAGTTCAACAATTCCTGCTGCTGCCGTATATCTTGTAAATCCTTCGTTTATGGCATCGATTGCTGCTTTTTTGATATGTTCGGGTGTATCGAAATCAGGCTCACCTATACTGAAGCTGATTACGTTCTTTCCTTCCTTTCTAAGCAGTCCTGCCTTTTCTGTAATGGACAAAGTAGATGACGGCTTAATTCCAAGCGCCTTTTCGGATAAATTCATTTTTGTTCCTCCTCTATATTTCACTGGATAAATTTTATACTATTGCCATTACAAATGCAAGCAGTAATTACAAGAGTTCCCCTATAATCCGCATAAAGTTGTCTTTTGCTATCTTTTTAGCCGTCTTTTTACCAAATTCAGCCTCCACTGCATCAAGAAGAGCGTCTATTTTTGATACGTCCTCCACTCCGTCGGGAGCAATTGGTATACCGTCAAAATCGCATCCAAGACATATACAGTCCTCACCGCATATATTTAACATATGTTCCGTATGCTTAAGTATATCATCTATTCCTGCTTTTCCGCTGTCACTTAAAAAATCCACACATAAATTAAGTCCTGCTATTCCCTTTCTTTCGCCTATTATTTTGAGCTGGTCATCGGTCAGGTTTCTGGGGAAAGAGCAGATGCTTCTGCAGTTGGAATGGCTGGCTATAAACGGCTTTTCGGTATTTTCAGCCACATCGTAAAATCCCTCATCGGAAAGATGGGAAACATCAACTATTATGCCCAGTCTCTCCATTTCCTTAACCGCCGTTTTCCCAAAATCAGTAAGGCCTCCGCCTAAATCCCTTTCCATAACGCCCGTTGCTACACAGTTTTTATAATTCCAAGTAAGGGTTGCAAGCCTTATGCCCGCATCATAAAGGGAATAAAGTTTGTCCAAGTCTCCCTCCAGGGCTTCACAGCCTTCAATGGACAGCATGGCGCTGAGTTTTCCTTTATTTTCTTCTATATCCTTTATGTTTCTTATAATTTTCATTTTATCGGCATAAAGCTCTGCCTCTTTTTCAAAGTATCTCGCCGTTTCCATGGTCTTCTTAAAGGCATTTTTATAGTATTCCTTTCTGAGCCATATGGCAAAGACTTGTATTGGCGAATCATATTTTTCCAGTTTTTTCAGATTTATATGTCCGTCAGAATCAAAAATGCTTCTTTTATTTTCCAAAATATATGATGCTGTGTCGCAGTGCCAGTCGGCAAATGTATTCAAAAAAATCAACTCCGAAAATTTTTTCTGATTTAAGTATATTATTAAAAAAGCGGAGCATACTACATTTGAGCTTAAGCCACCGCTATACAAGCTCATTATATAATAAAAATCAGGAGATGTTAACAATGAACAGACCTAAATCTCAGGAAGTAAAATGCACAGTTAAATCTTGCCGTCATCATGACAAGGACAAACACTGCACACTTACCGACATCGTTATCGGTGAAAACGTTGCCAATGCAACAGAAAAATGCCAGACAGACTGTATGAGTTTTGAAGCTCTCTAAGAACTTCGCTCTCTAAACCAGTGCTGCCTATAGGGCAGAAACCCTGCACCGCCGTCAAAAGTTTCGGCGGTGCTTTTATTAATGATAAAAGAAAGCTTTAATTTCTTGTCTTTACATATTTTTAAGCAACAAAAAAGGCGTATCCCTTTTTGGGATACGCCGTTCTTTTCTCAATCATTTAGCATATTCTGTTGCTCTAGTTTCCCTGATAAGATTAACTTTTATCTGTCCAGGATATTCAAGTTCGTCCTCAATCTTCTTTGCTATTTCTCTTGCAAGAAGAGTAAGTCCTTCATCGTTGATATCCTCAGGTATAACCATAATACGAAGCTCTCTTCCGGCCTGGATAGCAAAGGATTTTTCAACGCCTTTGAATCCGTCGGCGATTTCTTCGAGCTTCTGAAGTCTCTTAACATAAGATTCCAGTGTTTCACGTCTTGCACCGGGTCTTGCGGCTGAAATAGCATCCGCAGCCTGAACAAGTACAGCTATTATACTCTGGGGCTCCACGTCGCCATGGTGAGCCTCAACAGCATTTATTACAATTGAAGATTCCTTATATTTTCTGCACAGCCCGACACCTATGCTTACATGTGAACCTTCCATTTCGTGGTCAACGCTCTTTCCTATATCGTGGAGAAGTCCGGCTCTCTTGGCAATGGTAACGTCCACACCAAGTTCAGCAGCCATAAGACCTGTGAGCTGAGCCACCTCGATAGAATGTTTAAGAACATTCTGTCCGTAACTGGTTCTGTATTTAAGTTTACCGAGGAGACGCATAAGTTCAGGATGGAGTCCGTTTACACCTGTCTCAAGTGTAGCAGCCTCACCTTCGTCTCTTATGATAACCTCAACTTCTTTTTTGGCTTTTTCAACCATTTCCTCAATTCTTGACGGATGAACACGACCGTCAACAATAAGTTTTTCAAGGGCGATTCTTGCAATCTCCCTTCTTATGGGATCAAATCCCGAAAGAATAACCGCTTCCGGAGTATCGTCGATAATAAGATCGATTCCGGTAAGTGTTTCAAGGGCGCGGATATTTCTTCCTTCACGACCGATAATACGGCCTTTCATCTCATCATTAGGAAGCTGGACAACAGAAACCGTTGTTTCCGCAACATGGTCTACGGCACAGCGCTGAATGGCATTGGCAATGATATCACGGCTCTTACGGTCAGCCTCATGCTTAGCCTTTGCTTCTGCCTCTTTTATCATTATGATGGACTCATGCTTAACGTCATTTTCTACCATTGCAAGAAGATAATTTTTAGCTTCTTCAGATGTAAAACCTGAAATTCTTTCAAGCTCAAGAAGCTGTTTTTCATGGATTTTTTCCACTTCTTCTTTCTGTTTATCAAGTTCCTCAATCTTTCTTGTCATCTGTTCCTCTTTCTTTTCGTAGGCATCGGCCTTACGGTCAAGAGTTTCTTCCTTCTGAACAAGACGTCTTTCGGTTCTTGCAAGCTCGTTTCTTCTGTCTCTTGCTTCTTTTTCAAGTTCGTTCTTTGTTCTGATACTTTCTTCTTTTGCCTCAAGAAGAATTTCTTTTTTCTTCGCTTCTGCTTCCTTCTTTGCATCTTCAACTATGTCATTCGCTCTTTTTTCAGCGACACCTACTTTAGCTTCAGCAATTTGTTTTCTATAGCAGAAACCAATAACAGCTCCAAGAACTAAACATACTACAGCAGCAATAATAGTTATTGGTTCTATTGCAACCACCCCCTGTTTAATTTTCAAAGTTCATAAATTTAGATAAAAACGCGCATAAATGATTGTATAAAAACTACTTAATGTGAAAACACATCTATTTAATTGTATAACCAACAGCAGTTTATGTCAAGACAGATTGTTATTCCCGTCTGACTTTATATCTTTTGATATGGGCACTCTTCCGCTTCCTCCGCAGCAGGGACAGGCCCTTGTCATAAGGTGCATAAGAGATTCTCTTTTTTTCTTTCTGGTAAGCTGCATAAGTCCCAGCTCGGTCATACCTACGACTATGGTCTGTAGGCTGTCCTTTGACACAGCTTCTTCCAGTTTTTTCTGCACAGCCTGTCTGTCCTGCTCGCTTTTCATATCTATAAAGTCTACGATTATCATTCCGTTAAGGTTGCGCAGTCTCAGCTGGCGGGCAATTTCCTCGGCGGCTTCAAGATTGGTCTTTAATATGGTTTTTCCCAAATCCGCCTTGCCTGTATATTTACCCGTGTTTACATCTATTACCACACAGGCCTCTGTCTGCTCGATTATAAGAAATCCTCCGCTTTTAAGCCATACCTGTTTATTGAAGGCGGCCTTTGCCTGGCCTTCAACATAGTAGGCTCCGAATAACGAAGTACCGTCATCGTGCAGTTTTATTTTGCTTTCCGGTATATCAAGCTCCTGACAGAGTTTTTTAAGAAGCTCATAGTCCTCTGTGGAGTTGGTCACAATTTCATCTATATCCCTGTGGAAAAAGTCCCTTACGACTTTGACAACACCGTTGGCATCGGTATATAAAAGAGCGGGCGCCTTGGCATACTTGGACCTGTTTAAAACATCTTCACTGCGTTTTATAAGTCTTTCTATTTCCTCTTTATAGGTCTCGTCGCTCTTTCCTTCTCCGTCGGTACGGACTATGACCCCGTATCCTTCAGGAAGTACCTCTCTGACAACATTTTTTATTCTCTGTCTTTCTTCTGGGTCCGTTATTTTCTTGGATATGCCTATCCTGCTGTCATTGGGTATTACCACAATAAACTTTCCGGGAAAGGATATTTTTCTTGTAAGTACGGAGCCTTTTTTTCCTATGCCGGCCTTTTCAACCTGCACCAGTACTTCACTGCCGCTTTTTGGTTTTATGACGTTGCCTTTTTCGTCCTTATTATCCCCATAGTACAAAAAAGCATTTTTGTCCTGGCCGATATCCACAAAGGCCGCCTGCATACCGGGAAGGACATTCATAATTTTTCCCGCGTATATATTGCCTACAATGGGCATTGAATTTTTCTGCTCATATACAAGCTCAACTAAAACACCGTCTTCTACAATGCCTATCCTTGTACCGTATTCCTCGGAATCCACAAGTATCCTTTTCATCCTTCCGCCACTTCCTTATCAAGCGGAACAAATTTTCCGTCGAGTACGCGGTACATTTCCGTCCTGTTATATCTTACCTTATATTTATTAAATTCCACTCCTGCATACTTACAGAAAGTCTCCACCGTAAGGTCTGCCCTGAGG
>CABPCX010000087.1 GCA_902406135.1 uncultured Eubacteriales bacterium | reverse complement strand
TTGATATGCATGAAGTGAAATTTATATGGGTAAAAGGCCACGCAGATAACATAGAAAATGAAAGATGCGACCTTTTGGCGAGAACTGCGATTGAAAGCGGAATTTTAATGGAAGACAAAAATTATGGTGCAGATTGATTAAATGTGTCACATAGTGTCTGTTAAAAACTGGAAAAATATCGGCAAAACAGCCAAATATTTATTGACACCATTTCCAAAGTATGCTATTCTTCATATGTAACATTTTTACGGCCGCAAGCCATAAAAGGTTTGCGGTGTTTTATTTACTTTTAGTAGGAGGACTCAAAGAATGAAAAAAGGTACAGTAAAATGGTTCAATGCAGAAAAAGGTTTCGGTTTTATTTCCGTACCCGGCGAGGACGACGTATTTGTACATTTCTCAGCTATCCAGTCAGAGGGTTACAAAACTCTTGAAGAAGGACAGGAAGTTGAATTCGAAGTAGTACAGGGCGCTAAAGGACCTCAGGCTGCAAACGTAGTTAAGGCTTAATCTTAGTATTAGTATCCAAACTGTGAAAACAGGTTTTTTGAATATATATATTAACAGGTTATGCAAACACCTCTCAGGTATGAGGGGTGTTTTTTTGTGCAAAAAACACACTTCTAGGGCGTTCAGAGCCCGAAGTTTGGCTAGATGATTATTGTAATGGGTTTTTGATTATGATAAAATAATTCAGTTAGATATTATGGCTAAATTGACATTTGAAGGAGCAGCATAAATGAGAAAATCAAGAGAAGATATAAGAAATATAGCGATAATTGCCCATGTAGACCACGGCAAGACTACCCTTGTGGACGAGCTTCTTAAACAGAGCGGAACATTCAGAACAAACCAGGTAGTACAGGAAAGAGTAATGGACTCAGGAGATATTGAAAGGGAAAGAGGAATAACAATCCTTTCAAAAAATACTTCCGTACACTATGGAGACATTAAAATCAATATTATCGATACACCCGGACATGCTGACTTCGGAGGCGAGGTTGAACGTGTTCTTAAGATGGTAAACGGTGTTGTACTTGTTGTAGACGCCTTTGAAGGACCTATGCCCCAGACAAAATTCGTTCTTAAGAAGGCCCTTGACCTGGACCTTCCCGTTGTTGTATGCGTAAACAAGATTGACAGATTCGAGGCAAGACCCGAAGAAGTTGTTGATGAAGTACTTGAGCTCTTTATGGACCTTGATGCCAACGAAAAACAGCTTGACTCACCCTTTGTATTCGCATCAGCAAGAAAGGGAACATCATCCCTTGACCCCATGCACCAGAATGACAGCATGAAGGACCTTTTTGAGACTATTATAAATCACATCCCCGCACCCGAAGGTGACGAGGAAGAACCTGTTCAGGCACTTATATCAACAATAGATTATAGTGAATATGTAGGAAGAATAGGTATAGGAAAGATAGAAACGGGAACACTTCACGTAAACGATGATGTTCTTCTTCTTAACATCCACAACCCTGAATACAAACAGAGAGTTAAAATAAGCAAGCTCTATGAATTTGAAGGACTTCAGAAGGTTGAAGTAAAGGAAGCAAAATACGGTTCAATAGTTGCCATATCAGGTATTGCTGACATAAGCATCGGTGACACTATCTGCTCACCCCTTAAACCTGAAGCTCTTCCTTTTGTTAAGATAGAAGACCCTACAATCAGCATCAACTTCAGTGTAAATGACGGACCTTTCGCAGGACAAGAAGGAAAGTTTGTTACATCAAGACACCTCAGAGACAGACTTTACAGAGAGCTTAACACAGACGTAAGCCTTAGAGTAGAGGATACTGATACAACAGAAACATTTAAGGTAAGCGGAAGAGGAGAACTCCATCTTTCAATACTCATCGAGACCATGAGAAGAGAAGGCTATGAATTCCTTGTTTCAAAGCCCGAAGTTCTTTTCAAAGAAATAGACGGCAAGAAATGCGAGCCCATGGAACAGGTAATAATCGATGTTCCTGAGGAATTTGTAGGTAATGTAATAGAAAAGCTGGGAAGCCGTAAAGGTGAGATGACAAATATGACACCTTCAGCCAACGGCGGATATACAAGAGTTGAATTCTCAATACCTTCAAGAGGTCTTATCGGATATAAGAATGAACTCCTTACAGATACAAAGGGAAACGGTATTATGAATACTATATTTGACGGATACCAGCCCTATAAAGGAGATATCCCCACAAGATCAATGGGTTCACTTGTAGCATTTGAAAGCGGAGAGGCTGTTGCATACGGACTTTTCAATGCCCAGGACAGAGGTGACCTTTTCATCACAGCCGGTACAAAGGTTTATACAGGTATGATAGTAGGTAGAAACTCAAGGGCTGATGACCTTGACGTAAACGTATGTAAGAAAAAACAGCTTACAAATATGCGTTCTTCAAGTGCTGATGAAGCTCTTAAGCTTACACCTCCAATTGTTATGAGCCTTGAGCAGTCCCTTGAATTTATTTCAGAGGATGAATATGTAGAGGTAACACCTACAAGCATAAGAATGAGAAAGAAAGTCCTTGACCCGGGACTTAGAAGAAAAATAAGAATACACGGTTAATTTTTCGTTGCATATATCCGAGAAAACGTGTATATTTAGATTGTATCAATAAATCTCTGACGTGCCACTTATCTGGCGCGTCAGTGCTGTTTATAAGAAATTTTGTATTTTATGGAAAAGCTGACTAAAAAGAGGTCATAAGCTTTGACAGAGAGGTTATTACATGACTGCTAAAGAAAAAAGAGGAAGCTCGTTCGTTATGCAGGCCGCAATACTGGCCAGCGCGAGTCTTATAGTAAGATTCATAGGATTTTTATACAGACTTCCGCTTACTGAACTCATAGGAGATACAGGAAACGGAATATATAATGCGGGATATCAGATATATACATTTCTGCTTATCCTTTCTTCGGCCGGTCTGCCTGCCGCCATATCAAGGCTTGTGTCCACCAGGATAGCTAAAGGCGAATTCCAGAATGCCCACAGAGTATTCAGGGTAGCCCTTGCATTTGCAGTTACCCTTGGCTCCATAGGTATGGTTGTGCTGTATGTATTCGCAGAGCAGTTTGCCTCATGGGGAGGAATTGCAGACAGTGTTTATTCCATAAAGACCCTTGCACCGACCCTGCTTATAGTCAGCATTATGTCCGTATACAGAGGATACCTTCAGGGACTTAATATAATGGTTCCTACGGCCGTATCCCAGATAATCGAGCAGATATTCAACGCCATATTCAGCGTATATCTGGCGTGGATACTTGTAAAACAGAGCATACCCCTCGGAGCAGCCGGAGGAACAGCCGGTACCGGCGTTGGAGCTTTGGCCGGACTTGTAATAATAATCATATACTATCAGAAAGAAAAAAAGACCATATTCAAAAATATAAGGTTCGAGCAAAGCGGTATTGCTGCGGAGACTAACCGTGAAACCCTTAAAAACATCGTTTCAACGGCCCTGCCCATCATAGCAGGTACGGCCATATTCAGTATGTCCAACCTCATTGACGTGGCAATGGTAATGTCCAACTTAAGAAAATCAGGAGCCTTTACGGAAGAAGAGGCCCAGGCCCTTTATGGACAGCTGTCAGGAAAATATGTAACCCTTACAACTATGCCGGTTTCCATATCATCAGCCATGGCAACGGCGGCGGTGCCTAATATCGCTACGGCTGTTACTGTAGGAGACAGAAAGGTTATCAAATATAAAATAAATCTTGCCCTTAAGATGGCAATGATAATAGCTATTCCTGCCGCAGTCGGCATAGGAGTGCTTGGAGATAACATACTGCTTATGCTTTTCCCTTCATATCCCGAGGGCGGCGTGCTTCTCAAGGCAGGAGCCGTATCCATTGCATTCCTGTCACTGTGTCAGATAGTTACAGGAGTACTCCAGGGTATAGGAAAGATTTATATACCGGTAATAGGTGCTCTTATAGGTGCCGTAGTGAAGATAATTCTTAACAGTTTCCTTATAGAAATACCTGCCATAAACGTAGTGGGAGCCGTTATTTCCACAGACGTATGTTATCTTGCGGCGGCAGCCTTTGACCTGATTATGCTTTCAAGAATAACGGGAATAAGACCATACTATGGACAGATACTCGTTAAGCCTGCGATATGCTCGGCGGTTATGGGAGTAAGCTGTATAGTATTTTATAAGCTGTTTGATATTATTTTTGGAAATACCATATCTACACTTGCAACAATAATTCTGGCAATGGGAGTTTATCTTGTATGTATGCTGCTTATAAGAGGAATAACAGAAAAAGACTTTAACAGCATACCTAAGGGAAGGTCTATGGTAAGAATATTCAAAAAGCTTAGACTTATCAGATAAAACAGCTTAGATATAATCATTTAGAATGATATAAAAATTTGCCGGCAGTTACTATCTGCCGGCGTTTTTGCATTAAATAAAAATAATTTATATAGGGGTGGTAATATGAAACTTGGACTTGCTGTATCTCCATACAAGGCTTGAGAGGATAGACTTGTATGGAATAGATATTCTATCCGGACAGCCTTGTATTTCTGACTAAAAATCAAAATACGAGGAGAATTAAAATGAATTATAAAACAATCGATATTGATACTTGGAACAGAGGAAAGCTTTTCAAATTTTACATTGACAATATGAGGATAGTTATGAGCCTGACCGTAGACATTGATGCAACTAGGCTGGTTAGGTTTGATAAGAAACACGGAATTAAATTTTATCCGTCAATGATATGGACTGTATCAAAAATTGTAAATGCGCACGACGAATTTAAGTATGGATGGGATAACCTAGGAAATCTTATAAAATGGGATTTTATTTCTCCAAGTTATACTGACTTTCATAAAGATGACGAGTGCTTTACAAAACTGACAACACAGTTTTCGGAAGATATTTTTGAATTTCACAGACGATTTTTGGACGATAGAAAAAGATACAGACATATAAGAGCTTTTGCCGAAAATCAGCCGCCTAATTTTTTTGATGTTTCCTGCCTGCCCTGGGTCAGATACAGACATTTTGATGTGCACGTCTTTGATGAAGGAAAATTTCTTGCACCTGTTATTACCTGGGGAAAATATGAGATAAAGGACGGTAGAATGATTATGCCGCTCACAATGAATATCCACCACGCCGTTGCTGACGGATTTCATCTTTCGAGATTTTTCATTGAAGTGCAGGAGCTGATAGATTCACTGGAATAACAGTATTTAAGATTGTATAAATAAAACCTCCCGTCGGAAGAATACCGGCAGGAGGTTATTTTTATGTTTTTATAATCTTTTGTCTTTTTCGTATACCGCATCAAAGGCTCTATGGAGTGATGATTCAAAGCCATCAGCCTCAAGGGAGCATACACCTTCTATTGTTGTACCGCCGGGTGAGCATACCTGGTCAATGAGAGCCCAAGGATGTTCTCCGCTTTCGAGTACCATTTTTGCGCTTCCGAGTACTGTCTGGGCAGTAAGTTCAAGGGCCTGTTTTTTGGGCATACCTGCCTTAACGGCAGCCCTTGCGAGGGCATCAATATAAAGATATGCGAATGCAGGAGCGGCTCCGCCGATTACTCCGTGAATACCAAACATTTTCTCGGGAAGCTCGGTAATTGAGCCTACGGTTGAGAAAAGATTTTTAACGACTTCTTTCTGCTCATCGGCTACGGCTGCATTGGGGCAGAAAGCGCTGGTAGCACAGCCAACCTTAGCGTTTATATTAGGCATTACTCTGACTATGGGCAGCTTAGGAGAAATTAGGTTTTCCAAAAATTCTACTGTTTTTCCGGCTGCGATGGATATAATAAGAGGAGCTTTTGCGATAAGCTGTTCTTTTATGGGCTTTACAGCATCTTCAAGGACATTGGGTTTAACTGCCAGTACCAAAACGTCAGCGGCAGCTACAACATCGGCTGATGTATCGCATTTATTGACACCGCAGGTCTTTGAAAGGTTTTCGGCAGCTTCAGGGAAAAGGTCATAAACGTAAATGTCTTTTCCTTCAAAACTTCCGGTACCGATAGTCATACCTTTTATTATAGCGCCGGCCATATTTCCTGCGCCTATAAATCCGTAATTCATAAAATCACTCCTTAGTGTTTTTAATCATTATACAACAAACGAAAAAAATAACATACAAATTTATAAAAAATTTTATATGATATCTTTTTTATGTTAAACTGTAAAAAGGAGATGATAAAATGGAACAGATAGAAATGTATACAGACCTTCATACTCATTCAAGGGCTTCTGACGGAACATTGAAACCGGAGGAGCTTGTTAAATATGCAAAGGAAGCGGGACTGGCGTCCGCAGCCCTTACGGACCATGACACAGTAGACGGAATAGAAGAATTTATGGATGCCGGAAAAAGGTTAAAAATAGAGACTATACCCGGAATTGAGCTGGCATCGGCATATAAAAATACGGAACTCCATATAGTTGGACTTTTTATTGACTATAAAAGCAGGGCCCTTACGGAAAGTATGGAATATATAGTCGGAGAAAGAAACGAGAGAAATGCCAAAATGTTAAAGTCACTTGCAAGATGCGGTATTGAAATAACAATTGATGAGCTTAACGAAAATGCGGCAGGGGGAATAATAACAAGGGCACACTATGCCAATGTAATGGTCAATAAGGGATATGTAAAAACAAGGGGAGAGGCCTTTGATAAATATATATCATCAGGCAGGCCGGGATATGTAAAGCGGGAAACACTGACGCCTAAAAAGTGTATTGAAGTAATACGAAGCTCAGGAGGAATACCCGTGCTTGCCCATGCCACACTGTACGGCTATGGATATCTTGAGATACACAATCTTGTGGGAGAGCTGAAAGAATACGGTCTTATGGGAATGGAGACCATGTATTCGACATATACTCCCAAACAGTCGGATGAAATAAGAAAAATATGCGAATACTATAAGCTTTTAAAATCCGGCGGCAGTGATTTCCATGGTGATAATAAGCCTGACATAAAGATAGGCGTAGGCAGAGGAAACTTAAGGATACCGCAGAAATTTGCTGATGATATGAAAGAACATCTTATGTAATAAATCAGTCCATACCTCAATATAAATGTATTAGATTATAAATAATTATAGAATATATTTATTCGGAGGGAATTTATGGCTGACAAAAACAAAAAAGCACGAAAAACAGCGGCTGCTGAAAACTCTGCAAAGGCAAATAAAGGGTCATCCGAACATGGAACAATGTTTGCGGCTTTAAAAGGAATAGGTATGGGTCTTGGAATAACGTGCATAATATTTGCCGTCTGCGCCCTTATTCTTACATATACCGATGCCGACGAATCCTTTGTGGGCATAGTTTCTACCATAAGCACAGCCCTTTCGGCCGCCGTGGCAGGATTTATCACGGCAGGAAGCAGAGGAAAGAGCGGGCTTTTAACGGG
>CABPCX010000086.1 GCA_902406135.1 uncultured Eubacteriales bacterium | reverse complement strand
GTTACAATTTCAGGTGCAGGAAACGTTGCTATATACGCTGCTGAAAAAGCTATGCAGCTTGGTGCAAAGGTTGTTACACTTTCTGACTCTAACGGCTGGATTTATGATAAAGACGGTATCGATCTTGCAGCTGTTAAGGAAATCAAGGAAGTTAAACGCGGACGTATCAAAGAATATCTTGAATACAGACCCAACGCTGAATACCATGAAGGCAAGGGTGTATGGACAGTTAAATGTGATATCGCTCTTCCTTGCGCAACTCAGAACGAACTTCTTGAAGAAGATGCAAAGACACTTGTTGCAAACGGATGCTATGCTGTAGGTGAAGGTGCAAATATGCCCAGCTCACTTGAAGCTATCGATGTATTCCTTAAGAACGGAATCCTTTTCGCACCTGCTAAGGCTGCAAATGCCGGCGGTGTTGCAACATCAGCCCTTGAAATGAGCCAGAACAGCCAGAGACTCAGCTGGACATTTGAAGAAGTTGACGCTAAGCTCAAAGGAATCATGGTAAATATCTACAAAGAAATGGCAGCAGCTGCTAAAGAATACGGTTATGAAAACAACTTCGTTGTTGGTGCTAACATTGCCGGATTCAAGAAAGTAGCAGATGCTATGCTTGCTCAGGGTATTGTTTAATCCCATATACTATAATAAATGTAAATAAGCAGCCTCAGTTGTGAAAGCAGCGGGGCTGCTTTTATATTTGCTTTTTATTTTTAAAGATGCTACAATGTCTTAGTTTAGTGGTATACTAATATATAAAGGAAATAAAGGATGAGTGAGCATATATGATAGATTATAAATATGATACACAGCTTTTAATTGAAGGCACAAACCTTTCCGAAGACGAAATACATGACTACATAATGAATAATATAGAGGGAGACTGCCTTATAGCGGTTGGCGATGAAGAACTTATAAAAATCCACTTCCATACAAATACACCTTGGAAAGTATTGGAATACTGCGCATCAAAGGGTGATATTTATGATGTGGTAGTAGAAAATATGGAGAGACAGGCTAACGGTCTTCAGGGCTGAAAACCTAAAAAGAATCAAAGGAACCTATAATAAAAACTTAAATAATTTGTAAATCTTATTTTGTTGCAATAGAATTTTTTTTGGTTTATAATGTATTAATTAATTAAGATAGGCGGATTATGCCGTTTTTTGGCGTTAATAGAATGGAGTAAATTAAATGGAAAATATGGACGAAACTTTCATTGTTATAATGCTCAAAGATAAAGAAACAGGATTCCTGGATAAGGAATTGGGATGTTATGCGGTTGATGATGAAGATAATTTGATTTATAACACCTATGCTGTTGAAGAAGAGGGCGGTATATATGTATGCCTTAAACTTACGACCGGAAGAGATGTTGAAGACTGGGAATATGACGCCGTATTTGATTATTATGACCCCGAGACAGTAATGGCTGAGGCTGATTCCGTTACGGAGGAAGACGGCGGATACAACCCTGTATGGATAGTAAAATTCAAATTTATTGACGATACGGAACTTATGGAAGACAAGATAAAACGACTGCTTGAATTGCATAAAAAGGAGCTGGTCTCAGTTTATGAAACAATTGCAGATAAAAAGGAAGAATACAGTGATAACTGATAAGTTTAAATATATACTGATGAGAATGCTTCTGGTTGTATGTGCTTCATGTATCGCCCTTACGGGATGCAACAATGACGACAAAGACAATGACCCCGGTGTTGAAACGGAAAACAATGTGGACGATACAAAAAATGAAGAAGTACCCGGCATAACAGAGGAAAACAAAGAACCGGAAGTTACAGATGAAAATCAGCCTGATGACGATAAAAATGAGACCACTATAAATGTTCCGTCATCAAACGGCAGTACGGGCGGACACAGCGGCACTCAGAGTTCATCCAGGCCCTATAAAGACCCGGCGCTTTCTTCATACTGGACAAAGCTTGAAAGTACAGCCAAAGCCGGACAGAATTATTACAGCGAATATTACACAAAGACACGAGTAATAACAAAAAACGGTTATCTTTATAACTATGCCGCAAGTACTCAGATAACAACGGATTACCTTGTTAATGAAGGAAGACTTTCATCTTCAGCGACATCATCTGATATATCCGTTATGCTGATGTATGGAAGAAATATAGCGACATACGGCGGAAACAGTGTGTACATAACAAACACAGACAGAGAGTTTACCGTGTTTGCTTTTATGAAAGTGCCCGGTGAGGATAAATACATATTTACATCTGCCAACGGTTCTTACGGAAGTATGAGTACCAGTGCCTATAATTCTCTTATGGCGGCATATTCAATGAACCACGGCACCATTAGAAGACTCACACCGTCAAACAGCGAATATGACAGAATACTCAGCTGCATAAGAATGTACGAAAGCAAGTATGAACAGTATTTTGTAAGAAGCATTTCAGTTGATGATAAGTATGCTTTTGTTGTATTGAGCGCAAGGGCAAACTCAGCAACTATTAGGGAATATATTTTAAGATATGATAACGGCATATGGGAGGTTGTAATGGATGACCTCGAATCTGAAGGAAGGCTGCCTGTAACCGTAAATAAGGCATTGCCCGATTTCAATATGGATATGCTTCCTTCATATTCTATAAAAGACTATACTATGCTTACTGACTATACGGCTGTAATGGAAGCACTTACTAAGGCCGGATATTACGCAAAAGATGATACATTCTATTACTTCTGCGGTACGGAAGATTTCTGTTATATGATAACCGACAGCGGAAAACGTTTCCTCTGCCATAATAATAACGGAACATGGGATTGTTATAGAGTTTTGGATTATTATGATGCTTTAAGCAGACTGCAAAGCCTTTCAAGCAATCCTCCCACATTCATTTTGCTTGATTTGGAGTGATAATATATGAAGTATACTGTTAGGGGAAAAGACATCGTCCTTACCGAATATGACAGCTTTGTTATTTCCCAGACCCTTGAATGCGGACAGTGTTTCCGCTTTGAGAAAATAGATGAAGAGAATTATGTGGTAATTGCCTTTGGCAGAATACTCAATATATACCAAAACGGAGACGAGATAGTATTTGCGGATACTACGGAATCTGATTTTAAAAATATTTGGGAAAGATATTTTGACCTTGACAGAAACTATATGGGCATAAAACTTAAAATTTCGGAAAATGATGAGATTTTAAGAAAGGCTGTTGCCTATGCGCCCGGAATAAGAATTTTGAATCAGGAAAGATTTGAATGTCTTATATCATTTATAATTTCTCAGAATAACAGAATACCTATGATTAAAAAGGTCATAAGCAACATAAGCGAAAGATTCGGAAAACGAATAGGTGAGTTTAACGGAAAGGAATACTATGCATTCCCTGCACCTATAGAGCTTGCCGCAGCCGATGAAGCTAAGCTTATGGAGTGCAAGACAGGATTCAGAGCAAAATATATAATGGATGCGGTGGAAAAAGTATTAAACGGACAGCTTGATTTGGACGACGATAATATAGATACCGATTCATTGAGAAAGAAACTTATGGAAGTTAAAGGTGTCGGTCCAAAGGTAGCTGACTGTACAATGATGTTTTCCTTTGAAAGATGCGAGACTTTCCCTACGGACGTATGGGTAAAGAGAATAATGAGCGAGCTTTACTTTAACGGAAATGAGGTAGGCATAAAGGAGATACATAAAAAGGCCGACGAATGTTTCGGTGAGTATGCGGGATATGCCCAGCAGTACTTATTCAATTATGCCAGACAGTTTAAAATTGGAGCTTAAGATGCAGACAGGCTTGATGCCTGTCTGTTTTTTTAATAAAAATTTAAAAAAGGGGCTTGTATTTTTAAAACAGTGTGGTATTATTATAGATGTGATGTATGACGTTATGCTTTATGAGAGCGGTGTTATGTCGCAAAGTATAAAGTATGATAATTCCCGAATTATATAACCTCTGGGTATGAGCTTTGGCCCATACCATGTGATGTATCGTTTAAAGTTGTATCGGTAATCCCCAATCCCCGAATAAAGAGAACTTTATGTCGCAGAAAAAATCCGTGTATCTGTTATACACGGATTTTTTGCGTGTATGGATTTTCATTGATTATGGTTAAAAAATGGAGTATAATAAAGCTGACAAAAGGCAGTACTTTGTTATGAAAGGAGATTGAGATTATGTTAGTTAAAAATGGAAAAGGTATGCATGAATACCGTGTCATAAGAAACGGCGTTGGTGAAATTCTTATGGTTAACAAATTTGGACCCGATGAAACAGACAACAGATGTAAAATGGTGGCAGAACTCAATCTGGAGCCTGGCCAGTGTACAGGATTACATGCCCACACTGACGATGTTGAGCTTTTCTATGTTCTTGAAGGCGAAGTTGCTTATATTGAGGACGGAGACGAAACAACAATACTCCCCGGAGACTGCACAGCAACCGGAAGAGGTTCAAAACATCAGATAATCAACAGAAGTGATAAGCCTGCGAAAGTGCTTGCTATTGTAATAAAATAATGAATTATATGCGCACCGGATATAATTGTTATCCGGTGCGCTTTTTTGTTTACAGCTTGTTTTATAGGTGGTAAAATTTATATAAAAGAGGAGGGCTTTATGATGAAGGATATATGTATTATAGGTATTGCCGGTGGAACCGCGTCCGGAAAAACAACAATAGTTAATAAGCTGAAAGAAATGTTTGCTGACGATGTAGAGCTTATAAGCCATGACTGTTATTATAAGGCCCATGATGATATGCCTTACGAGGAAAGGACTAAGCTTAATTACGACCATCCGTCATCCTTTGATACCGACAGAATGATAGAGGATATCAAGGCACTTAAAAGGGGAGAAACCATATACCGTCCTGTATATGACTTCAGTATACATAACAGAGTGCCTGAGACCGTTAAAGTTGAGCCCAAAAAGGTTATACTTATAGAGGGAATACTGATATTTGAAAATAAGGAACTCAGAGACCTTATGGATATAAAGATATTTGTTGATACGGATGCTGACGAAAGACTTATGAGAAGAATAGTAAGGGATATGAAATACAGAGGAAGAACCATAGAGTCAATAATTTCCCAGTATCAGACAACCGTTAAGCCAATGCACGAGGAATTTGTGGAGCCTTCAAAAAAATATGCGGATATAATCATACCAAGAGGCGGAGAAAACCAGGCGGCTATGGATATCCTCAAAGGGCATCTCAATATAATGCTTAATAAAAACAGCTGACAACCAGGCCGGATTTAAAATATCCGGCTTTTTATGATAGATTTAAAGGTGAGTTTATGGGAAAGATTTTGGTTATAGCCGAAAAACCTTCGGTCGCAAGGGACATAGCGAAAGTTTTAAACTGTGCTCAAAAGGGCGAGGGAGTCATATATGGTGAAAAATATATGGTAAGCTGGGCCGTGGGACATCTGGTGACCCTTTGTGAGCCTGAGGACTATGATAAAAGTCTGAAAAGATGGAGTATGGACACTCTGCCGATAATGCCAGAGAAAATGAAGCTCAAGGCAATACGAGGCAGTAAAAAACAGCTGGATATACTTAAAAAGCTGATGAATGATAAGGAAACCGACAGCATAATATGTGCCACCGACAGCGGAAGAGAAGGCGAACTTATATTCAGATATATATACGATTACAATAAATGCAGGAAACCGTTCAAAAGACTGTGGATATCAAGTATGACTGACGCGGCCATAAAGGAAGGCTTTGATAATCTTAAGGACGGCAGCGATTATGACCTTTTGTATGCGTCGGCCAAATGCCGCTCGGAGGCAGACTGGCTGGTGGGCATAAATGCCACAAGGGCTTTTACGGTAAAATATGATGCACTGCTTAGTATTGGACGTGTCCAGACACCGACCCTTGCCATGATTGTAAAAAGACAGGCTGAGATAGATAATTTTGTCCCTGAAAAATATTATGAAGTAACGGCAGACTATGGGGATTTTAAGGGAACATGGACGGACTCCAAAAATTCTACGGTAATAAAACAGCTGGCGGATGCCCAGGAAATAGCCTCAAAGGTCGATGGAAAAGACGGAACCGTAAAGGAAGTAAAAAAGACTGCAAAACAGACTCTTCCTCCACAGCTTTATGACTTGACGGAGCTGCAGAGGGACTGCAATAAGATGTACGGCTTTTCTGCCCAGAAGACACTGGATATAGCCCAGAGCTTATATGAAAAAAGAAAAATGATAACATATCCAAGGACCGACAGCAGATATTTAAGCGACGATATGATACCTAAAATAAAGGTAATAATGCGCAGGCTTGTCAATGCGGAAATATTTGCCGGCTATGCTCAAAATGTTATTGATATGGAAAAACTTCCTATAAATAAGAGGATAGTTGATAACAAAAAGGTAACGGACCACCATGCCATAATACCGGCTGACAACAGTTTCAGAAAGGACAGCCTTACACCGGAGGAAAAGAAGGTTTTCGGTCTTGTTGCCTTGAGATTTATAGCTGTTTTCGGAGACCCATATAAATACACTTCAACCAAAATAACGGTTGTGTGTGAAGATGAAAAATTTATAACCAAGGGAACAACGGTCACGGATGAAGGCTGGAAAAGGCTTTACAGAGAGGTTTACAAAAACAGCAGAGAAAAGGAAAACATACTTCCCGATGTTAAAGAAAATGATACTGTCCATATAGAGAAAGCCGATGTTGAGGAAAAGGAAACAAAACCTCCTGTGCAGTACAATGAGGCCACATTGCTGACGGCAATGGAAAATGCGGGTAAAAATACCGATGATGAGGAGCTTAAGGAAAAGCTCAAGGAATACGGTCTGGGTACGCCTGCCACCAGAGCTGCAATAATTGAAAGGCTTATACAGGTGGGATATATACACAGAAAGGGCAAAAACCTTGTGCCCGACGAAAAGGGAAGACAGCTCATATCCATAGTGCCCGATGAGATGAAATCCCCGGTAACCACAGGTAAATGGGAAAAGGGCCTTGGCTCCATATCCAAGGGAGATATGCAGACGGAAAAATTTATGGCCAGCATAAACAGATATGTGGCATATCTTGTGCAGTATGCAAGGGGTGCATCGCCGGACATAAAGATAGAGGATAAGAGAAAGAAAAAGTCATCATCGAAGGCAAAGACCTTTGGAAAATGTCCCCTGTGCGGCGGAGACGTACTGGAAAATTCAAAGGCATTCTACTGCGGCGGCTGGAAAAACGGATGTAAATTTACGTTATGGAAGGACTGCCTGGATAGATACGGAGTATCCCTTGACGGAAAGCTGGTAAAGGAGCTTCTTAAAAACGGAAAAATACCCGGTCTGCCTGTGGTAAAGGCACAGACCGGAGAAAAGTGTACGGCAGAACTTATATATAATAAGGAAAAAGGTATTCTTGAGCTGGCGGGAATGACGCTTATTGAAGAATCACAGAAGGC
>CABPCX010000085.1 GCA_902406135.1 uncultured Eubacteriales bacterium | reverse complement strand
TTTAAATTCTGTCGTATTTAGATGATAAATTGTTATATTATACTATTCCTTTTTTACTTTTCTTAAGGGTCAAAGGGTATTTTAAAGGGTCAAAAAAGGCAGTCCTTTTATTAAGGGCTGCTTTTTATATTGGCTTGATATTCTGTATAAATCCTTCTAATCTAGCGGCGCTTTCTTTTCTCATCTGTTCCGTAACGTGTCCGTATACATCAAGTGTAAAGGCTGCTGTATGGTGTCCAAGCGCTTCCTGGACGGTTTTAACGTCATTTCCACTTTGTAAAGATGTAACAGCGTAAGAGTGCCGGAGATCGTGAAAACGTGCATCAGGTATGCCGATGCTCTCAACTATCTTTTTGAAGTGCTTGTATAAATTTGAATGTGTAAGATGCTTACCCTGGGCATCTGTGAAAATAAGATTGTCCGCATTATCCCACAATCCATAGGATTTTAACTGTTGTTCTGCCTGCAGGGCCTTTTGTTTTTTAAATACCTGGACTATGGAAGGTGCAAGCGGTACAACTCTTGACTTCCCGTTTTTCAAGCTTGAAAAGTAGTATTTGCCGTTGTTCTTTTGTAACTGCCTATACACAAGCAGCGTACCATTTTCAAAGTCGATGCAGTCCCAGGTAAGCCCCAATATTTCACTTTGTCTTAGACCGGTAAACAAGTCCACAAGGAATATAGTTTCGTATCTATCACCCTTTTTGGCTTCTAAAAATTTAATAATATCAGGGCTTTCTAAGGGTTTTATTGGCTTCCTTTCAACCTTCGGTAATTTACACACCGATGTTGGATTGTTCTTTATATAGCCAACTTCCGCAGCAGTTTCCAGCATAGAATGTAAAATGCCATGTATGTTCTTTATTGTTTTAGGTGTTAGACCTTCTGCCCCTAAAGCGTTATAAAACCTCTGTATAGTTGGAGCATCCAACCGTATCAATTTTACATTTCCGATTTTTTTGACAATATGATTATTTGTATATGAGGTGTATTGCTTAAGCGTGAGAGGCTTTAATGATGAGGTATAATCGCTTAGCCATATTTCAGCCCAGTCTTTAAGAGTGTACTTGACAGGCTCCTTATATGTTCCGTCATCAACTTCTTTGCACATCTGTCTTAATTTTTTGCTTACTTCTCCCTGGGTTTTTCCGTATATTGATTTTTGTATCTGCTTTCCGGTTGACGGATCGTGTCCGACTGTATACCTTGCTTCCCAGCGGCCGTCTTTGCGCTGCCGGATAGTCCCAGAGCCTTGAGCGCTTCTTGACATATAATCACCTCGGTTTTTGCTTGTTGTTATTGGGATTTGTTATAAATTTTCTTTTTATGCTTTGTATTTCTGTATTTCTGTAAGTTCTTTTACTCTTATAGATGCTTCTTCTTTGCCTATAATATTAAGTTCTTCATAAGATTTCATTATGTTCATTAGATAAAAAGTGCTCAGATCATCATTGGACATTTCGTTTAAGTTATCCAAGGCATTTTTTAAAATAGAATGATAATTTTCATACCCTTTTGAGTTTAGTAGTTTAATAATTTCTTTTTTGTTTCCTACTCTTATAGCCTCAAAAACTTTTTTAGAAATATTTTCAGTTAAATCGTTTATATTATCGTAAAGCAAAACTTCCGCAGGAACACATAGTGCCGATGATATTTTTTCTAGAAATTCTCCTTTTATTTTTTCACTGTCTCTTTTGGTTATTGTATACAATGTGTTTTTTGAAATGCCGGTTTCTTCTGATAACCATAAAATAGTTTTGTTTTGACTTTTTAATATTGCTTTTAGGCGTTTTCCTATTCCCATAAAATGCACCTCCCGCCTTTATATTATTTAAACACATAATCCCTAATCTTGCAATTATTTTGCTATTATTCTTGACAATTAGTGCTATTGGCTGTATTATAACACTATAAATAGTACAAATGCACTAATTACTAAAGGAGGTAATAAGATGAAGCTAGATAATATATCTGACAATGTTGACTTTAGCGAAAAGGCAGTTTTAACGGTACAGGAATTAGCCATATATATGAGAATCGGCGCAAATGCCGCTTACGGCCTTACAAGAATTAAGGGGTTTCCAGTTATTACAATCGGAAAGCGCAAGGTTATACCAAAAGTGGCGCTTGATAAATGGCTTTCGGAAGCAGGGCAACGAAACGCAAACGGGTAAAGATAGGAGAAAGCTATTAAGGTTTTACAGCTTTAAGGGGAATTTATAAGCTTACAATATTTGGACAATAGAAAGGATGATTATATTGACACCAATAAAATCAATCAGACAAAAATGCCTTGACTGTTCCGGCGGAGCACGAAAAGAAGTTGCGCTCTGTCCTGTTGAAAATTGTCCTTTATACCCATACCGTTTTGGTAAAAGACCTAAGGACGATAAATCAACCAGCGAAGATGTGAACAGCTAAAAAGTGGGTAGATAGCTACACACTTATGAAAAAATACAATGACCATATATACAAAGGAGGTAGTGCTATGGAAAAATTAACATATTCAGTCAGAGAACTTGCGGAGGCTCTCGGAATAGGAATATCCGCAGCATATAAATTAACCAATATAGAAGGCTTCCCGGTTGTTCAAATAGGAGCAAGGAAGATAATTCCTAAAGCGGCCCTTGAAAATTGGCTTGCAAATCCTGAGAACACAGCAGGGGTGATAGAATGAGTTTGACTTCAACAGATGCAATAAAGACTTTTTTAGAAGCAGAGCCGGATGATGAAAAACAAAAATATGTGTTTATTGTAAACGAATTAAAGCTATTTGAGCAAATATATAATGCCGACTATTATGCCGTTTTAATACAGAACGAAGCAGAGCTGGATGAGTTTAAACAGATTGTAGTAACTGCATTAACTAAGGGCGGCTATGTAAAAGAGCGAACTTTTTTATTTGTTCAAATAAAGAAGAATTTGGCTGAAAGCCTAAAAGCAGAACTGCAGGCGGATGGAGTACCATTTGACAGGAAGGCTTATTTGATGTTCAAGGATAGAAATACCGCTTATTTAACGGATGATGAGGTTAAAAATGCGATAGATCAATACATAAAAAGCCACATAGAAAGAGGCAAGGCTACGACTAAAATAGTCTGTTTAAATGAGATAGGAATTGAAAAAGTTGACTGGTTATGGTGGCCATATATACCTAAAGGAAAGCTAACAATTATGCAGGGTGATCCCGGTGGAGGTAAGACTTACTCTATGCTAAAGATAGTGGCAGAATTGTCGAGAGGTGGCAGTCTTCCAGGAGATAGACTAAAAAGGAACCCCATAAAGGTACTATATCAGACGGCAGAAGATGGCTACAAAGATACTATTAACTACAGACTTAAAAAGATGGATGCAGATCTCAACAATATTTATATGTTAGATGAAAGCGAAAAAACGTTATCTTTTATGGATGAGCGCCTTGAAAACTTTTTAAATGAATGTAAACCAGGTCTTATGGTATTTGATCCGATACAAGCGTATTTAGGCTCTGGAATAGATATGCATAGAGCTAATGAAGTAAGGCCAATAATGTCTCATATTATTAAACTGGCTGAAGAGTATAAATGCGCTCTTGTGGTTATAACTCATATGTCGAAAATGACACAAGCATCTGCCCTATACCGCAATTTAGGCTCAATTGACATCACAGCAGCGGCAAGGTCAGTGTTGGTAGTGGGAAAAGATCCGAAGGATGCAGAGACAAAAATAATAGCACAGGTCAAAAGCAGTACAGCTAAAAATGGGAAAAGTATAGCTTTCAAAATAAATGATGTATCGGGTGTTGAATGGAATGGATACAGTGACTTAGAGGCTGATGACATTTTGGACTCAAGGCGAGAGAGAAAGAAGAAAGAGCCAGTATCACTGGAAGAGGCCGAAAGATTTTTAATAGAAACTTTGGGCAACAAGGAGTATGAGAGACTTGAATTGATCAAGACTAAGGCTGAGGAAGCCGGAATAGCTGAACGAACACTATATAATGCAAAAAATGAGTTAAATATTGTTAGCCATAGTATAGGATATGGAAAAAATAAGATTGCCTGGTGGTCGATGAATGATATTAAGAAGGAAGATTTGCCGCATGAACCGCAACAAACAAAGTTGACAGATTTGCCAATCTCATAAGAACAATATTTTATTTTGCAAAATTGAAATAAACCTAGTATTTATAAGTGTTTAATCAATATTGCAGGCCTATTTTTATTTTGCAAAAATGAATGTATCAATATTGCAGTTTGCAAAATTGAAGAAGGCTTGATAATTCGGGGATTGCATTAATATTGCAAAATAATTTATTACCCTTATATGCATTGAAAATTCTACATAACATACGTTTTCTACGTTAAACAACAATAGCAACGATAGCAACAAAAACAACGATAGCAACAAGAGGGCAAAGAAAGGAGATTTAATATGGATTTTAGCTTTATAGGGGAGGTATTCAAAAATATGAGGATAGCAAAGACTATTAAAAGCAGCGATCCAGCGGAAGCAGTACAGAAGGCTGTCAACTGGTTTTTTAACGAACAGGATGAATATGAAGAATGTGAAATGGCGGTTTGCATAAGACCAAGGGAAGATGTCGAAGTGGCTTTTACTATTGATGAGAGGTGACAAAAGATGAATGATCAAGAACTTAAAAAAAGAATAATGGAAATGTTGGATAAAATCACAGACAGAGATTTGCTTATAAAAACCTATACATTTATTAAATGCTGGACAGAGTAATAAAGGAGGAGAAAATATGGAACATAAAAAACAGATAGATTATGAAAGAGAACTTGTAATTGAAATTCTCAGGGAAACAACAAGCGAAGACCTGATACATTTTGTACATAGCTTTGCATCAAGCTTTCTCGGTTATGAGGAAGTACGCAGGATAATTATGAAACGTTATCCGGACGAAGGGGAAACGGAAAAATGATAAGAAAGGCTATAGGAAATAAAAAATCCCCTGATGAGGCGGCAACCTCAAGAAGGGGAAAAATGCAAACAATCCATTGCTATTATATGATTTACGATGCTTATTTGTCAAGGGCCTGCCTATTTAATGGGCTGTCCCTTTTAAAATAAAATGCGAGGTTTTTCCGAAGTTTTTTATATAAGAAAATGCCGAAAAAACTGGGTTTTGTGAGTACGAAAAATTCCAAAAAAATCGCAAAAAGTCGCATATAAAAAAGCGCGCCGCAACAGCTACAAAGGAGGCAGTTCCAAAAAAGCTGTGCAGCACGCTAAATAAAGACGATTACCCAATTAAAGTATATTACAATATATATGAAAAGTCAATATGTAAACTTATTATTATATCATAAATTTTTTTAAAATTCAATGATATAATAAGGACAAATTATATTCAATAAAGGAGGTAATAAAATGACAAAGGTTAAAGCACTAAAAATTGATTTGGCAGGAGCAAGGGGCGGTATTGAAAATTGTCTCAATAACGAATTTGCAAAGATTGAAGCCTCTGGCGCAAAGATAATCAATGTCAATTCGTTTGTTGCTGCAAATGGGTTAAGCTGTCTCACTATGATCTATTACAAGGAGGATTAATATGAGTATTACAGGAAAAAGGGTTATGGTTTATGATGCGCCTGTTCCGATAACAGGAAAGATGGAATATCGAAAAAAGGATTTTGACAGTATATGTAAAGAGGCGCAGGAAGCGTATGCCTCAAGAAATCCTCATAAAGATGATAAAAAAACAATGCAGAGAACTGCTAATATGGATATTGATAGCATAGACACGATAATTAAAGATATGCAGGACTTTTATAACTCCAAAAATCCACATAAGGATGTGAAAAAATGTTAGACTATTGCAGGAAGAAAGGGGTGTAAGCTATGGCAGAATATACATTTCGTAGCCGTTTAGAAAAATTAAAAAAGTATTACAGTGATTTGCCTGAGCAACTTTCACAGATATCGGAAAATGCTACTATGCGCGCCGTGGAGAAGGCTGCAGAGCTAACGCCACCGACTAAAAACGATTTGTCAGGAACAAATACAAGGACAGGTGAAATGAAGCAACGTTGGGCAACCGATAGCATTACTAAGCCTCAAAGAAAAGGCAATAGCTATGAAACCCGGTTGGCAAACAATATGAAATATGCATCATATGTAAATGATGGCCACAGAATGGACCGTCATTTCGTTCCGGGGTTGGTTATTAATGAAAATAGCGGGATGTTGGAGCGTAACCCGGACGGAAAAGGCGGTATTGTTGTTGGAACAAAAACGTCGTATGTCGAAGGCTTGTTTATGACGGAAAAAGCTATTGAGCGTTGGAAAAGAGCCATTGGATACGAAGCAGACAAGCTTATAAAGAAGATGAGCGAATGAATTTTACAGTTAATACAATTGTACAATCATTGGCCGCCAATCTTCTGCCCTTATTTCCGGCGTCATGTTCCTGCAGGATCTAACGCAGCCGGTATTATTAACAAGGTGGGATAATATGTCAAATGAGCAGATGGTCGAATTGATAAAATCCGGGAACAAAGACTTATTACCTGCATTATGGGAAAATGTCAGAAACTTTGTATATATGTATTGCAATAGATTTTATCTTTCAAAGCTGAAGCTATGCCAAGCGGCAAATATAGATATTGACGATCTAGCCCAGGAAGGATATTTTTCTCTATTAAAAGCTGTAAAAAGCTATGACCCCGAAAAGGGATACAAGCTGTTGACATATATGTCATATCATCTAAAAAACTCTTTTAATGAGCTTATAGGCTTAAGGACTAAGAAGGAGCAGAAGGATATTTTAAATAACTCGTTGAGCCTGTATACTCCTTTAGGGGATGATCTGATAATAGCTGATACGGTAGCAGATGACAATGACTACATTGGAACAGCAGAAAGCAAACTCTATAATGAGGAGCTGCATAACGATTTGGAAAAAGAGTTAAATATGCTTGAGCCTATAAAATCTGATATATTAAGACAGATTTATTATGAAGGACACACAGAGGCCGAAGCTGCACAAAATATGCAACTGACATTATCATATACGAGGGGATTGAAGCAAAGCGCTTTAAATAAGCTCAGGAGATCAAAGCGCCTAAAGATTTATCGTGAGGATATTATAAGCAGGAATGCATATAAAAGCAGCTTTATAAAATGGAAAGAAACAGGCTACAGTTCAACAGAACGGACAGCCATAAAATTGATAAATTTAAGCTGTAAAGGGTAAAATAAAGGGTCAAAACCCATTTTAAAGCATAAAAAAGCCCCTGAAACTCAGTGTTTTCAAGGGTTTTATAATATGCGGGGGATGGGACTTGAACCCACATGAACTAACGTTCACTAGAACCTGAATCTAGCGCGTCTGCCAATTCCGCCACCTCCGCATATAAAAGAATAACCGTATTTATTAGATACGGTTATTAAAAGTGTGTGCGACATGATTCGAACACGCGGCCTTCTGATCCGTAGTCAGACGCTCTATCCAGCTGAGCTACGCACACATATAAAGCACCT
>CABPCX010000084.1 GCA_902406135.1 uncultured Eubacteriales bacterium | reverse complement strand
TATTTCTGTATAAAATATTTTTTGGCCGTATTTATATTCGAATATGGATTTCTTTTTATTGTTGATATATAATGGTATCAAAAGACTTGAGAAAGGCTGGGCTTTATCATTAAAAAACGTAAGGAAAGTAAATGTGTAATAATTATTTTTATAGGGCTTGTAGTTTTCGTAAGTTTTCATTGGTACACTTATAACCGCAGAGAAGGAAGTGCGCCTGTTAGCAGTGTGCAGGAAACTAAAAAGGATTACTATAGCGGCAAAAGCATATACCAAAGTGGTTATGACACAGAAGATAAATTGAATCTTAATACGGCCAGCGTTGATGAAATAGAATCGCTGATGTATATCGGTGAAGATGAGGCACAGCTTATAGTAGAATATAGAGAAAAATATGGAAAGTTTGAAAGCATTGAAGATATATATAATGTCAGTGGACTTACCTCGAGAATGAGGAAGGTCATACTTGATTATACATATATTTGATTTTTGTGTACTGTCGGAGGGTATTTAGATGGCGTATAAAATACTGGTTGTTGATGATGAAAAATTAATTGTAAAAGGAATAAAATTTTCCCTTGAGCAGGACGGAATGGAAATAGATGTGGCATACGACGGAGAAGAAGCCTTAAATCTCATAAGAAAAAATGACTATGATTTGGCTGTGCTTGATGTAATGCTTCCTAAAATGGACGGACTTCAGGTTTGCAGGGAAGTAAGAGAATTTTCTCAAATGCCCATAATAATGGTTACTGCAAAGGGCGAAGATATGGATAAAATAATGGGCCTTGAATACGGTGCTGATGATTATATGACAAAGCCTTTTAACATTCTTGAGCTTAAGGCAAGAATAAAAGCTGTTTTAAGAAGAAGCACTGCAGCTAATACAGAAAAGGCACCTGTGAAAAATGAAATACAGATAAGAGACCTTCTTATTGATTTGGACAGCAGGAGAGTGTTTGTAGACGGAAAAGAAGCTTTTCTTACGGCAAAGGAATTTGACCTTCTGGAACTTTTAATGAAAACTCCGGGAAAAGTATACAGCCGTGAAAAGCTTTTGGATACAGTATGGGGATTTGACTATCCGGGAGATGTACGTACCGTTGACGTGCATGTAAGAAGACTTAGAGAAAAAATAGAAAAGAAACCTAGTGCGCCTGAATATATCTTTACAAAATGGGGAGTTGGCTATTATTTTGGCTAAAAAAAGTATTAAATTAAAATGGACACTGTTTATTACCTATGCGTTAATAGGCATTTGTCCGCTGTTTATCGTTGCACAGCTAACACTTAATTCTGTGCAAGGATATTTTGTTGAAGAAAGAAAAAAAGAGCTGCTGCTGCAGGCAAACGTTGTTTCCGGACATATAGGGATTTCTGACTATATGTATGATGACAGCAAGGCTCTTTTATTTGATTATGATATAAACCAGACAAGCAAACAGAGCGGCTATAGAATAATAGTACTTGACCGCTCAGGAGTGGTTGTAAACGACTCTAATAAGACGGAAGAGGGAAAAATATATTTTCTTCCTGAAGTTGTTGATGCCCTTAATAATAAAGATGTTGCCAGAGTGCAGAATAATGACACAATACATGCCGCAGTATCCATAGTTGATGACAGGTCAAACTGTATCGGAGTTGTACTTGTGTGCGGCTCCATAACAGATATCGGAGTTACAGTAGACGCCATAAGACAAAAAATATTCAGCATAATAGTTATGCTGATGGCTGTTGTTTTTGCGATAATAACATTCCTTGCATGGTGGTTTACAAATCCTTTAAACAGAAGTATTGAGGTCATCAAAAAGATGGCTGAAGGCCATTTTGACCAGAGAATAGAAGTCAACGACTTTTTGCATACGGAACTGGCTGAGCTGGCGGAATCCAGCAATAATATGGCGGAAAAACTCGACCAGGTAGAAATGAGCAGACAGGAATTTGTATCGAATGTATCCCACGAGCTTAAAACGCCGCTCAGTTCAATAAAAGTTTTAAGCGATTCCATACTTATTCAGGACCCGGACAGTGTACCTAAGGAAATGTATGTAGAATTTTTAAGGGATATAAACTCTGAAGTAGACAGAATGACTGATATAATAAATGACCTTCTTACACTCGTAAGAATGAACAGACAGGAAGTTGAGTTAAAGCCGGTTGAAATAAATTTAACTGATATGGTTGGAGATATAGTAAAAAGGCTTGAACCAATTGCCAAAGCGAAAAATATTTCAATCATATATAACAGAGTAAAGGACGTATCGGCTGAAATAGAAGAAACAAAACTGTCCCTTGCTGTATCAAACCTTATCGAAAACGGAATAAAATATAATTCTGAAGAGGGTAAAGTCGAGGTTACAGTTGATGCTGACCATCAGAATGCGTTTATTACCGTTTCTGACAACGGTATAGGCATAGCGGAAGAAGAAATAGGAAAGATTTTTGACAGATTTTACAGAGTTGATAAAAACCGCGACAGAGAAACGGGAGGAACCGGACTTGGACTGTCCATAGTCCGCTCGGCTGTGCTTATGCATAACGGCAGCATAAAGGTTTCCAGTAAAGAAAATGAGGGAACTACATTTGTGATAATAATTCCCCTTAAACAGAAATGAGGGTAGAAATGTATAGAAGAAAAATTCTTTATTTAGCAGCTCTAGTGGTTTCGCTTATACTGGCTGTCACTGGCTGCAGTCCAAAGAAAACCGAAAATATGCCCGGAAGTGAAGGGGCAGCCCATTGTGAGATATATTATATCGACAATATAAATCAAACTCTCAAGTTTGAAATGATGGCTGTAGACGGAAAATCCCAGGAAGAACAGGTATTTGACGCTTACGAAAAAATGCGTGATGTACAGAAAACCGAGGAAAGAAAATCAGCTGTTCCCGACGGACTGGATATAAATTCCGTCTATATTGACAGCGGAATTTTAGGCATAGATTTCAATGCCATCTATAATACCATGGAGCTTGGCGATGAACTTATATTCAAGACGGCCGTAGTATATACTTTTACGTCTTTTCAGTTTATTGACTATGTGTATATAACCGTAGACGGCCAGCCCCTCGAAATGACAAGCGGCCAGACTGTGGGCAAGCTTGGAAGGAAAGATATCGTTATTGACGGCAATATATCTGCGGAGCCCACAAACTATGAAATACTTACTCTTTATTTCAAAAGCGCAGACGGCTCAAAGCTTGGCACGGAAATAAGGGAGGTTGAAGTAAATCCTAATCAGCCCATAGAAAGATATATCATTGAACAGCTCATAGAAGGTCCTGAAAACAGCGGATTAAAGAGCGTTATACCCTCGGACACAAAAATAAGGGATATCAGTTCGGCTGACGGTGTATGTTATGTGGATTTGAGCAGTGAGTTTGTGACAAGACAGAGCGGGTCTGAAAAAGACGCCCTGGCAGCTGTCTACAGCATCGTAAATTCCCTTGCCGAAATGGAGACTATAAATAAGGTTCAGTTCCTTATCGAGGGTGAAAAGTACGATAAATACGGGCATATAGTGGACTTAACAAAGCCCGTGGAACCTAATTATGATATTACATTTGAGTAAGCGGTGATTTTATGAAAAGGCCGTTTGTATGGTTTGCTGCAGGACTGATTACGGGAATATTGTCCGCGGCATATCTGAATACCGTTGTTTTTGCCGCCGTGATTATTATAATTGCGGCGGTTTCTGTTTTATTGGGCACTAAAAAGAAAGTATACGAATATTTTTATGTTCCCGTATTATGTGCGGCAGGATTTATATTGTGTTCACATACCATTAATGTCTATACTTATCCGGGAGCTGTTTTGGATAATAAGGATGTATATGTCAGCGGTACCGTAAGGTCATATTATATAAAAGAAGACGGAAATGCGGCAATAAACCTGGAAACCAACAGAATCGTTTTTGATGACGGCGTATATAACGATAAAATAAAAATATTTGTTACTTCTGAAAACATCAATGTAAGAGCAGGGGATATAGTAAAAGTCAGAGGAAGACTATATGGATATGATGAGCCCACTAATCCGTATCAGACTAACTATAAAATGTATATGTTTTCCAACGGATACGGCTGCAATATGTGGGCAGAATCTTTAGAGAACACCGGCATTGATAATGATGCGGTGATATATAAAATCGAAAAGGCAAGGGAAAATGCCAATGACTTTTTCGACAGCATTATGTCCGAAGATGAAGCTTCGGTAATTAAGGCTCTTACAACTGGATATAAATATGATATCGATGAAGATACAAGGAACAATTATAAAAATCTTGGCATAAGCCATCTGCTGGCGGTATCGGGCATACACGTTTCCGTCATTGCCGGAGCCATATTTGTTCTGCTTACAAAGATTTTGAAAATACGCAGAAGGGCAGCAATGCCGATTGCCTCGGTGTTTCTGGTACTGTATCTTTTCTTTACGGGTGTATCTCCTTCTGCTATGAGAGCCGTTATGATGACCATAACATTTTATGTGGGCTATATCATAAGCAGAAACGGAGACCGGCTTAACATAACTGCTTTCAGTGCCTTTATAATGCTGATTATAAATCCCATGTATCTTTGGAATGTTTCCTTTCAGTTATCATACGCGGGCATAACCGCCGTTGCTCTGACTGAAGACATAATAAAGGATTATAAAAATCTCGGAAACCTTTCCAAAGCACTGATGTTTTCTCTTTTGGTATGGATAATGACAACTCCGCTAACCATGTATTATTTCGGCGGAGTATCAATAATCGCTCCCATAACAAATATTTTATTTGTTCCGTTTCTTAGTTTCTCTACAGGCCTTGGCATTTTGTCGGCATTATTGTCGATTTTTGGCGAAGGAATAATTGTTGGAAAAATAGCTGGACGTATGATTGTAATTTATAATACCTTTGGAGATAAAATAGGCACCGAAGGTTTTTATATGGACACCATGAAGCCGTCCCTTTTGGCGGTCATTGGTATGTATGCCTTTATACTTCTTGTCATTTATTTCAGAAATTCCAAAAGAAAACTCATTTGTACATCTGCGGGATTTTCAGCGTTTTGTATCGTATATGCGGCTGTAATGGCTGCCTCACCGGCTGAAATAGTATTTTTTGATGCAGGTCAGGGAGATGCTTCTGCCGTATATATACCGGGAAAATTTATGGCTGTTATAGACGGTGGGCCCGACGGAGGCGCCGAAAGCTCAGTTATACCCTATATACAGTCAAAATCAGGTAAGGCGGACATACTGTTCATATCTCATACGGATACGGACCATGCGGCAGGTGCCCTGGAGATAATAGAAAGGGGACTGACGAAATCCGTGGTATTGTCAGATTATGCCGACCCCGAAAGGGCTGTAGAGATAATTAGGACGGCCGAAAAAATGAATATACCGGTCAGTTTTGCAGATGCCGGAGACAGCTTCGGAAATGAAATCTGCAAAATTGAATGTCTGTATCCCATTGACGGCTGGGCAGAAAGTGAGAATGAAACTTCCCTTGTGCTTAAATTCAGCGTGGGAGAGACTGATGTGCTCTTTACGGGAGATATAAGTTCAGACAGCGAAACTGAACTTTTGAAAAGTGATATAGACTGTGATATAATAAAGGCAGCGCACCATGGGTCAAAAAATTCATCTTCCGAAGAATTTCTCAGAATGACGGGAGCTGAATTTGCGGTCATTGAAGCGGAAGAAAACAATATTTACGGTTTCCCGCATAGGGAAGTAATTCAAAGACTTGATGACCTTAATATTGAAACTTATATTACAGGCCGGGATGGTGCGGTGACTTTTTACTTGGACGAAAGCGGAAATATTGAAGATATAAAAACCTTCAAAAAATAAGGAGTGGAATAAGATGAAGAAATTTGCTATTTTTGTAGCATCACTGATGCTTCTTTCAGGATGCTCTGCTGTAAGTGATACTGTGAAAACAGAAGAAAAACCCGAAACAAATACAGAACAGGATATGCCTGAGAAAAATGATGGTCAGGGAAAAACGGAAGAAACAGCTTCCGAAATGTATATAGAGCAGGCTCAGCTTAATGAGGATGAGAAGAATATTCTCAGCTTGATGGATGTAAAAAACAACGGTGTAATATGCGATTTTGTCGTTGACGAAAATATAGAAAGCGTACATATAACAGTATATAAATATAAGGACGGAGAATGGAAAGAATATACAAGGGACAGCAGGCTTTTCAGTGACACGGAAGGCAGAATAGGCCTTGCCTATGAAGATATGGGAAATGGTATGAAAACATCATTCCAGAGCGAGCACGACAAGGGCAGCAACGAGTTTTATCCTGATACGGAAGATGTATACAGCACAGGACGTATGCAGACAACGCTTAATACAAGAACATCAGTTAAATACAATGAGGAAATACCTGTAGGCATTCAGGTATATACAGGCGATAAAGGTCCCTCATCCGTCAGCCTTGAAAGTTTTTACGAGCCTGAAACATTGAACGGCTGTGAAGCTGCCTATGCGGTAACCGTTGAGTTCAGCGACCTTAATCTGGATGAACACAGAAAGATGGAAGAGTCCGAAGCGCAGATGAAAGAAGAACCGGTCGATACAATGAAAAAAGAAGAGACTGAAGACCAGAGTGCGCAGAAAGACCAGAGCGCACAAAGTGAACCAAGCGAAAAGAGCGAACCTAACGGACAGAGTGGACAAAACGAGCAGAATGATCAAAGCACAGCTGCAGAAGATCAGGTGCAGAGGGCATTATAATGACTGGTTTGGATTTAAAAAAGGGCATAAAGAAATGCTATTTCCTCTGGGGTGAGGACAGCTTTACAAGGAGAGCGGCCGAGGAAAAGATAAAGAAGGCCGTAGTTGACGAAGCTGCGGAAATGATGAACGTATCCATCTTTAATGATGTCAAGACCACAGCCGGACAGGTCATAGAGGCGGCGGAAACGACACCGTTTCTCAGTGATAAAAGATTTATACTTGTGAAGGACTGCGGATTTTTTTCAGAGGGTAAAAAGGCGGAAAGCGACATACTGGCGGACTATGTGCAAAATCTGCCCGATACGGCCTGTATAGTGTTTTCCGAGGAAAAGGCGGATAAAAGACTTAAGCTTTTCAAAGCGGTCGAAAAAAACGGAATGGCGGCGGAATTCGGAAAGCTCAAGGATAATGACCTGGCTTCACTTGCGGAAAAGAAACTTACAAAAAGCGGCCTTAAAATACCCAAAAATCTCTGTATATATATGGTAAGAAACTGTGTTGACGCAGAGATGCTCAGGGGCGAATGTGAAAAGCTTATAGCCTATATGGACGGAAGAAGCGAGGTATCGGCCGAGGATATAGATGCGGTATGCGTGAAAAATTCAGAAACAAAGGTATTTGACCTTGTTGACGCCATGATAGCGGGAAAGACTGAAAAGGCATTGGAGATATACAGAAACCTCCTGGCACTCAATGAGTCGCCATTTATGGTGCTGTCGCTTATTACAAGGCAGTTTAGGATAATATTGAAATGTA
>CABPCX010000083.1 GCA_902406135.1 uncultured Eubacteriales bacterium | reverse complement strand
AGTATTTCAATCTTATCGCCGACCTCAAACTTATTTCTCTGCATAACTACGGCATATCCGTCGTCATTTCTGTCTTCAAGCACTATTCCTATAAAGTCATAGTCCCTTATATATGAATTATTTGTATAAACCTGGTCGTCGTGTCCAGGCTTGCCAAAGTAAAAGCCTGTTGTAAAGTCTCTGTGGCTTGCCTTTGAAACCTCTGACATATAATAGTCCATTTTGCTTTTATAATATTCGGGATCCTTAAAATAATCATCTATGGCCTGTCTGTAGGCTTTGACTATTGTTCCTACATAGTAAGGCGTTTTCATTCTTCCTTCTATTTTAAGGCTGCTTATTCCTGCTTCAACAAGCTCGGGAATATGATTGAGCATACAGAGGTCCTTGGAGTTGAAAATATATGTTCCTCTTTCGTTTTCCTCTACAGGCATATATTCTCCAGGTCTTGTCTCTTCCATAAGATAGTATTTCCATCTGCATGGATGTGAGCAGGCTCCTTTGTTGGCATCTCTTCCGCTTAAATAGTTGCTCAGCAGGCATCTTCCTGAATATGAAATGCACATAGCTCCATGGACGAATGTCTCAATTTCCATATCTTCAGGTATTTTTACTCTCATTTCTTTTATCTCAGTTAATGAAAGCTCCCTTGCGCCAACAATACGCTTTGCACCAAGATTATACCAAAACTGTGCTGTCTTGTAGTTTGTGTTATTGGCCTGTGTGGATATATGAAGCTCCATATCGGGAGCGGCATTTTTAAGTGTCATATATACACCTGGGTCAGATACAAGGACTGCATCAGCGCCTATTTCATATATTGTTTTAAAATATTCGTCCATTCCGTTAAAATCATTATTATGGGCAAAAATATTTGCTGTTACATATACCTTTGCACCATGTGAATGGGCAAATTCTATTCCTTCCTTCATAGTCGGAATATCAAAGTTTTTAGCTTTTGCTCTCAGGCCGTATGCCTCACCGCCTATATAAACGGCGTCCGCACCATAAAGCACAGCTATCTTAAGTTTTTCAAGGTCACCGGCAGGTGCCAGAAGTTCAGGCTTCTTAAAATTATTCATCTTCATTCTCCTCATCATCAGCAGAAAATTCAAGCGGCTTATCAGGCTCTTTTACCTTTACACATACGGCAAGGCCGTCTCCAATGGGTACTATAGCAGATGTCAGCACATCTGTATGGGAAATATCCCAGAGGAAATTTCTAAGTCTCTTGTGTATTGTTCTCTGTCTTCTCGGAACAGAAAATCTTGTTTTTGCTATGGTTCCTCCCTGCAAAACGTCATCAACTATCAAAAGTCCGCCTATGGGCATAAGTCTTATGCAGTGGGGCAGAAATGCGGAATACTGTCCCTTGGCAGCGTCAAGGAAAATAACGTCATAGGGGCCACTAAGTGTTGGCAGAACCTCTGCGGCATCTCCCTCAATTATCTGTATCTTGTCTTCAAGACCCATTCTTTTGATGTTAACTCTGGCATCTTTAAGCATTACCTCAAAACGGTCTATGGTAGTAACTTTTCCGCCTTCTTTTAAATATCTTGTCATAAGACCTGACGAAAATCCTATCGCCGTACCTATTTCAAGTATGTTTTCGGGTTTTTTCATGGTGAGGAGCACGCTTAAAAGCCTTGCTGTCTCATGGGGAATGATAGGCACGTCTGCCTCCCTTGCTTCCCTTTCTATCTGGCCTAAAACACCGTCATAATGCGGCTGAAGGTTTCTAAGATAATTATTTATATAGTCATCTGTTACATAATTCATAGCTTTCTCCTAACTTGTAAAAGTTGCCTGATACTGAGCCTTTGCCTCAAGGAAATCCTCATAATTCTCAGCAAAGTAATGTTCGCTTCCGCCCTGCTCTTTAAGAACATAATAATAGTAGTTATGCTTTTCCGGATTTAAAGCTCCTAAAAGGGAGGCTTTTCCGGGGTTGCATATGGGACCTGCAGGAAGGCCTTTATTTTTATAGGTGTTATACGGTGAATCTACTTCAAGGTCACTCTCTGTAACGACCTCATTTCTTGTAGAAAGCGCATACTGTACAGTTGAGTCTATCTGTAAAGGCATATCTATGGCAAGCCTGTTATATATTACACCCGCTATTATCGGTCTTTCTTCATCAAGCTTAGCCTCCGACTCAACCATTGACGCCACCGTAACTATCTGGTCAAGAGTATATCCCGTTGAGTCAACATAATCTTTGAGGGATTCGTTATAAATCTGCTCAAATCTGTTGAGCATCATAACGATAATATCATGGGCGCTCTCGTTTCCGCTGAGGAAATAGGTATCAGGGAATAAATATCCTTCGAGGTAGTTTTCTCTCTTAGGAATTCCTTCAAGGAAGTCATATTCAAAGGTTCCGTTATTCATTTCATTTATAAACTCATCACTTGTAGCTATTCCCTTTTCATCAACCAGAGCCGCTATCTGCTTAGCCGTATATCCTTCCGGTATGGTAAGTCTATGGGCAGTATCGGTCTGGGCCGTACCCTGAAGAGTAGATATTATCTGTTCAACACTCATTTCCTTTGAAAGATAAAATGTTCCGTAATTATATGTTCCGTCAGCACCGCTAAAACGGCTTTTTAATCTGAATGAAAGTTCACTGCTGATTATTCCGTTTTCCTTAAGTATTGAAGCGATTTCCTTAGTTGTCGAGCCCTGAGGTATTTCAACCGCAATGGTATCATCGGAATTCATATCTATGTCAACGGTCTGCTCACTGTCAGATATCAGACTATTGGCAAAATACTTGCCTATTCCATAGGATACTCCCAATACCACTGCTATGATGCCAAGTGTAATAGCCATTATTATCAAGAATCTTGATGCACTGCTTCTCTTTTTTCTCCTTCTTCTCCTCTTTTTTCTGTTGGGAGAGCTTTCTCTTTCTCTCAAAGTATCACCCTTTGCTACTTAAACCTTTTACTGCATTTTATAAATTTCTTTTAAAGCGACTTTATTCTCCATTGCCAGTTTCTTTGCTGACTCATATTCAGGATAAACGCTTTCAACTCCGTCTCTATACACTTTTTTGACGTCAAGTTTTCCGTATTTAGTACTGTTCCATAGGTTCTTTCAAGACAAGTTCTTGTTTCAATTCTTCTTCTGATGCCGATAGTTGTAGTCTCTCTGAAAATTATTGTTTCAATGGCATCTCTGTTCTTTTCATCACATATAACAGTAAGTTTATATGCAGGTCTGCTTTTTTTCATAAAAATAGGTGAATAAAAAGCATCTCTTGCTCCTGCCTCAAAAATCCTATCAAGAGTATATCCCATTATCTCGCCTGTTGAATCATCAACATTTGTTTCAAGGATAACTACTTCTTCGTCATTTACTTCTTCGTCATTTACTTCTTCAGCCATTTCACCCATTGATACACGGAGTACATTGGGTATCTTCATATCCTTTTTGCCTGCTCCGTAACCTATTTTTTCAACAGACATTGCAGGCATAGTTCCGTAGCTTTCTGCAAGCTCGGCTATTATGGCCGCACCTGTAGGTGTTACCAATTCAGTATCAATGTCAATCTGTCTTGAAACAACGTCTGAATCAGCAAATATCTGAGCTGTAGCAGGTACCGGAACGGGTATCTGTCCATGCTGGCACATAATAAATCCATGTCCGTCATTGACAACGGAAGCAAAAATTCTGTCGGGCTTAAGCATATCTATACATATGGCCGTACCGATTATATCAACTATAGAGTCAATGGCTCCAACTTCATGGAAATGCACTTTATCAAGAGGTTCATTATGCACCTTTGATTCTGCCTTAGCAACTCTCATAAATATTCTTTTTGCAAGGTCTTTGGCATTTTCATTTATCTCACTTTTATCAATTATTTCAAACACATCATTTAAATTTCTGTGAACATGTCCGTGGTGATGGTGATGTTCGTGATCGTGGTCATGATGATGTTCGTGATCATGATCATGGTCGTGATGATGCTCGTGATCATGGTCATGGTCGTGATAATGTTCGTGATCATGATCATGGTCGTGATGATGCTCATGATCGTGGTCGTGGTCGTGATGATGTTCGTGATCGTGGTCATGGTCGTGGTGATGCTCATGATCGTGATGGTGCTCGTGATCGTGGTGATGTTCTAAAGGCTGGCCGTCTTCATCGTAGCCCTCAACGGTTATAACAACATCTACTTTGTTGGCACCTATTCCGTTTTTAACAGCCTTGCCAAAAACAATGTCATAACCTTCCACATTTATTTTTGACATCTCAGCTACAAATTTTTCTTTATCTATTCCAAGGTCAAGCAGAGCACCTAAAGTCATATCTCCGCTTATGCCTGAACTACAGTCAAAATATAATGTTTTCATCTCTTTGATGCCCCCAGTTTATTAATACTGTTAGCAGTATATCCTGCTCCGAATCCGTTATCAATATTTACAACAACTACGCCGCTGGCACAGCTGTTAAGCATGCACAGAAGTGATGACAGTCCGTTGAAGTTAGCGCCGTAGCCTACTGATGTGGGAACAGCTATTACAGGCTTGTCCGTAAGTCCGCCTATAACACTGGCAAGGGCTCCCTCCATACCCGCAACAGCAATTATAACATCCGCAGCCTCTACTCTGTCTATTCTTGAAAGAAGTCTGTGAAGTCCGGCAACGCCAACGTCATAAAGCCTGTCCACGGTGTTTCCTAAAAATTCAGCTGTTACCGCAGCCTCTTCCGCAACGGGTATATCTGATGTTCCGCCTGTGGCAACAAGAATTATGCCTCCTGTTTTGGACAGAGGATTTCTTTCTACTATAACAGTTCTGGCATCACGGTTATATTTTGCATCGGGTATATCTTTTACGATATACTCGTATTTTTCTTCACTTACACGTGTAGCAAGTATATTTTCAGTTCCGTTTTCAAGCATATTTTTCATTATGCCAAGGGTCTGTTCCTTTGTCTTTCCTTCAGCATATATAACCTCAGGGCAGCCGTTTCTCATTTCTCTCTGATGGTCAACAACAGCATATCCCAGATCCTTTGTAGGAGCAAGCTTTAACATTTCAGCTGCCTGATCAACGGAAATCTCTCCGTTTTGAAGGCTTGTAAGTATTTCTTTTGTATTCATTTTTGTCCTCCTCAATCCATGCTTCCGCTTCTGAATCCTTCCAGATCCAGAGTTACATAGCGAAAACCTGATTTTTTGATGTTGTCTATAAGCTCCTGATCAGATATTAATTCGTTAAATCTGTCCTTAGGGATTTCGATCCTGGCTATCTCACCATGCAGTCTGACTCTTCCGCTTGGTATGCCTTTTAAAGCAAGGAGCAGTTCAGCTTTTTCAACTTTTTCAAAATTTTCTTCAGTAAGTTCCGTATCATAGGGAAATCTTGTGGCAAGGCAGGAGTTTGAAGCTTTGTCCCATGTTTTAAGTCCCATCTCCTTTGCCGCATCTCTTATATCCTGTTTTGTCATCCCTGCTTCATACAGAGGACTGACTATTCCAAGTTCCTTTGCCGCTTCAGCGCCCGGTCTGTACGCCTTTCCGTCATCGGCGTTTTTACCGTCAGCAACAGTGTCAAATCCTAATTCAGCGGCCTTTTTTATTATTTCTCCCATAATATTTTTCTTACAGAAGTAGCATCTTTTTCTGTCATTAAATCTAAATTCTTTAACGGAAAAAGCATCAGCCTTAACAATATAATATTTAATTCCCGTCTTCTTGGCGAGATTTTCAGCGTCTTCAAGGTCTTTTCTGGAAAGCATTATACCGTCGCATATAATAGCAACAGCCTTATCTTTCAGTACGTCATAAGCCACATTCATAAGCAGATCCGAATCAACTCCTCCGGAATAAGCTATGCACAGCTTATCAAACTTTGATATATACTCTCTCAATCTGTCGAGTTTTTCCACACAAGCGCCTCCTTCTACGTCAAATCTTAAAATATCCATACAGATTAAATTATACTACAAAATACACTAAAAAGGAATAGTGTATAAAAACCGTAAGGAATTTTAAACATACTTGAATGATTATTTATTTTTTCTTTTTATTTGAAATTTTTATAAGTATAACGCTTGTTAAAGCTAACAGTATATAAAAGAGCAGATGTCCTTCCGTTATATATTCTCCTGCCTTCTTCCAGTATTCTCCTAAAAAGTAACCGGCTGAAATGAGCATTGTATTCCATACAAAGGACCCTATTGCCGTATAAACTATAAAAACGGTTAAATTCATTCCTATAAGACCGGCGGGTATTGATATATATGTTCTTGCAATGGGAAAAACCCTGGCAATCAAAACCGACTGGCTTCCGTATTTATCAAATACTTTTTTTGCGTTTTCAAGACCGGATTCCGCTGACTTAAATTTAACACATATGATTTTTTCAATGAACTTCCTTCCGAATCTTCCAAAACAGTAACAGATAAGACTGCCCACTATGCCTCCTGCCGTACTGACAAGTATGGCCCAAAAAAGTTTCATTTCTCCTCCATAGACAAAATATCCTATAAAAGGCAGCAAAACCTCACTGGAAACAGGAAAACATCCATACTCCAGTGAGGTTGCAATAAATACGCCTAAATAACCAAACGAATTGACCATTTCAGTAAGTTTATCGATTATCAAGACATTCATCTCCGAATCAGCTTATAAATTATAATATGCTTCGGAGATTTCTCATATTAAATTATGCGATAAAAAGTCTGAGAAAAAGGTCGTAAGCTTCATGAATTCCCTTCATAGCGTCGCCTATTCCTCCGCAGTCGCCTATTTTAGCATAGGATATTCTTTCATCAAGGCAGGCCTGTGTTATATCATTGTCTCTAGGAGTAAATCCTGCTGCGATTATAACATTGTCAGCCGGAATGTTTTTCTCTCCTTCGGGTGTATCCACAATAACATATCCGTCAGCGATTTCTTTAACTGTCGCTTCAGTCATTGTCTTTATGCCAGCTGCCTTTACTTCCTTCATAACTATCCATTTAAGGCCGCCAAGGTCTTTTCCTATTTTCTTTGTCATTTCAAGGACGGTTATGTCTGCCGGTATATCTACTACAGGAATATCGCTTCCGATAAACATCTTATTAAATGATTTTGATTCTTCTACAGCATAATGTTTTGCAGCTATGTACTGAGCTGTTTCAAGGCCTACTGTTCCGCCTCCGATTATGACTGTGCTGCCTTTTTTGATGTCGGCAATAAGTTTTGAGTCTCCCTTAAGCACATCAAGAGCCATATGAATATTTTCTCTGTCAATGCCCTTTATATTGGGTACAACCGCATCTCCGCCAAAGGCCTCTACTACAAAATAGGGTTTAAGCTCTTTTACAAATTCTCCGTCAACGCTTGTATTATATCTTATATCAACGCCAAGATGCTCAAGTTCATACTTTTTATTTTCAATAAATTTAAGAAGGTCCTGTTTATGAGGAGGTATTGCCGCTTCCACAAGCATTCCTCCAAGGGCAGATTCTTCCGTACAGAGTATTGTCTTATATCCTCTTTCAGCTGATTTTTTTGCAGC
>CABPCX010000082.1 GCA_902406135.1 uncultured Eubacteriales bacterium | reverse complement strand
CGACTCAATAACGCAGCTTGTGCTTAAACTGGCTATTCCGACAATGATAGCCCAGTTTGTAAATATGCTCTACAGTATCATAGACAGAATATATATAGGAAATATACCGGGTGAAGGCTCAATCGCTCTGGCGGGAGTCGGAATATGCGGTCCCATAGTGACGCTTTTATCATCATTCGGCACTCTCATAGGTCTGGGCGGCTCCATACTTATGGCCATGAGAATGGGCGAGGGAAATATGAAAAGGGCAAAACAGATACTGTCCAATTCATTTTTGACCCTTGTGGTACTGTCCGTGACCCTTACGGTTTCATTCCTTCTGATGAAAGATAAACTGCTTATGTGGTTTGGAGCCAGTGAAACGACCTTTGTTTATGCAAATACATATATGACCATATATACGGCAGGAACATTTTTTGCCCTTATGGCCATAGGTTTGAATTATTTTATAACTTGCCAGGGATTTTCAACCATAGGAATGGCAACGGTGCTTATAGGAGCCTTTGCAAATATCGTACTGGACCCTATATTTATATTTGTATTTGATATGGGGGTTGCCGGAGCGGCCATAGCGACTGTTATATCCCAGATACTGTCCTGCTCCTTTGCCATAGGATTCCTTTTCAGTAAAAGACCGCCCATAAAAATATCCTTCGGAAACTATTCCATGGGCATAATACTCAGAATTGCTGCCATCGGACTTTCACCATTCCTTATACTTGCCACTGACAGCGTCATAATGATAATAATGAATTCCGTCCTCCAGAGGACCGGCGGGGCCAATGCCGATATGCTCATTACGGCGGCAACCATAGTAAACAGCTATATGTCACTTATAACCGGACCCATGGGAGGCATAAGCGGAGGCACCCAGGCCATAATCAGCTTTAACTACGGCGCAGGAAAAACGGAAAGAGTAAGGGAAGCGGAAAAGAAAATACTGCTTTTATGCGTTGTGTTTACGGTAATCATGTTCACCATATCCCGATTTTCGGCGGAATCCTTCGCAAGGATATTTGTTTCGGACGCCGAGGAAATAGCTCTGGCAGGATGGGGCATAAGAACCTTTACTCTGGCCATAATACCTCTTGCATTCCAGTATGCACTGGTGGACGGTCTGACGGCTATGGGAAGAACAAAAACGGCACTTTTCCTGTCCATGTTCAGAAAAATATCCTATGCGGTGCTTATAGTAGTTTTTGCCTATGTATTCGGAGCAAAAAATGCTTTCTATTCCGAGCCGGTAATGGATTTCATAGGAGCTACCATGTCTACTATAGTATTCCTGCTTGTATTTGAAAAACATATGAAACACCGTACGGAAATGACGGAAGCCATATAAAGTGTTTAATCAGGCGCCCTTTTTGGGGCGCTGTTTTTATGTCCGAATCGACAAAATTTTCAGTACGTTATCATTTAAAATGCCTATAAAATCAGAACTTTATTAAAATAATACGTTATTTTTAACAGGAAAAATCCTCGGGGGGGGTAAATTTAATAGCATAAAAATATAAATAAATTTCAGTTAATCCTGTTAACACATAATAAGGAATTTATTTACAATAGAGGCGGTTTAAAGTAAAATAAAAGTGTAAATATATCGGCATAGACAACGACAGTTTTATGATAAGTATAAAGAGGGTATTTGTATGAAGAAGAATGAAAAAACTGCCTGTATATGTTTGGCTTTTATCTTATCTTTTATAATAAGCGCTCCGGCCTCAAAGGATGGTATTGCCGGCGAAAAGACCGTTACGACCCAGGTAATAGATATGGGGGACAGCGTAAAGGTGGAGGCTGTCAATATGAATACCGGAGAGACGGAGTTTTTGACGCTCAATGACTGCACAAAGACCGTTGAGACCATAAGCGATGAAGAAATTATATATCAGCAGAATGTAAAACTGGAAGGGGATATAGATTTTCCTCCCAAACGTACGCCCGGAAGAGGCAGTCAGATGAAAGAAGAAACGTATATGTCTGAATCCGTAAGGGCAAGGATATATGCCGAGTACGTCAACGGATATGAACTTGACGGAGACAGGTATAATGAGACGTTAGTAGTCAAATATGTGGCCGGGCAGTGGGAAATACTGGACAAAAGCGTTTCGTTATATGACAAATCATATATATATTTCTGCCAGGGTACCCAGACAAAGGGTGATGAGCAGTATTCAGGGATAATCTCTGTGGATGACGACGTATATGAGTTTGAAGCGGAAACCGATTTTACCGAGGGAGTATCACCTGTGGACCCTGTATGCATAGCCGGAGTCAGTATGACGGCCCATTTGAAAAGAGGGGATGACACCTGGGAGTTTAAAATCGACAACCTGCTTATGAATAACTGTCCTATATATTTTTGAGCGGCATTAAGGGGGATTGACCTATGAAAAGATATATTATTTTTCTGATATTTGCGCTGGCATCCTTTATTACATTGCTGCTTCTGGGACTGTTCAATAACTATACGGCCGGATTGCTGCAGGAGGTGTTCTGGCTGGGAGACAGGACCATGACCATGCTTTTCTGGATACCCTATATGTTCATAGCCGTGTCGGGAATGTTTTTGGGAGGAGCGGTATTTATAAGGGGCTGCAATAAAAGGGAGAACGTTGTACTGGGATTTTTGAATTTGATATTGGCGATAGCCTTTGCACTCTTTACCGTACTGCCCATTGGGCTGGCAATAAGAAATATTTTGCCTGTAATATCTTTAAGAACATGGGATGACGGGGGAGCAGCTCCGTCCCTGGTATTTGCCGGAATACTGTTTGCCAACGCGCTGAGGCTTTTTGCCGGAGCAGGAAAGAAAACTGATATTTGACGGGGTGATGATATGAAAAGGATAATAACATTTTGGATATTCGCGGCGCTGGCGTTTCTGGCGCTCATGGCGCTGGGCATATATATGGTCAGTGTTGAGACGTGGATATATGAAAACTTCACCATATCTATGCTGCGTTCCTTCTGGATACCTTATATTTTTATGGCAGTCTCAGGAGTGTTTGCGTTCTGTGCCATTTTTGTGTATGGCGGAAACAGGAAAGAGACCTTGGGAATGGCGGTCTCGTCTCTGGCGGCTGGCATACTCATAGCGTTGTTTACGATACTGGCCGTTAAGATGAAAATAAGACTTACAGCTTTTTCGGATATGACTGCCGTTGTATGGTCGGATAATTGTGCCAGACCGTCTATGGTCATTGCCGGAGCACTGCTTGCCAACGCCGTAAGGCATTTCATAGATGCAAAAAAATATAATGAATAACAAAATGCCCGCTGTATAAGACGGCGGGTTTTTTAGTGCAGAAATGCGGTTATGGACATCAGGAGAAAGCAGACGAACCAGACAAATCAGATAAATCAGCGGACTGGATAAATGGATTTGTCTGCGGATTTGTGCTATAATTTTCTCCTAAAAGGAAGTTTTGGGAGATGTATTTTATGACACTGAATAGAAACGCACTTAAAACAACGGCATTGGTTTCTATGCTGCTGGACCACATAGGAATGATAATCGTATATCCCTTATATATAAACGCTTGTATGGTTGACGGCGTTGAAATGATGGGAGAGCTAGTGCCTGATGAGGCAAAGAGGCTTTATATGCTTTATACTATTCTGCGTATTATAGGCAGACTGGCTTTTCCGATTTTCGCCTTTATGATAACCGAAGGATTTATACACACAAAAAATCTGAAAAAATATATATTAAGACTGTTTTTATTTGCGGTAATATCCGAAATTCCCTATAACCTGGCAGCGGGAAAGAGTTTTTTATACCCCTACAGCCAAAATGTGTTATGGACATTCCTTATAGCTGTAATAATGATGTGGTTGGCGGAAAAATATGCCTTAAAAATTGAAAATACGGCAAAGAGGATTATTGTTTCCGTACTGCTTGTACTGGCGGCGGCATTTTTATCGGCTTTGTCCGACGGCGGATTCAGCGGAATGCTTCTGATTGCGGCTATGTATTTCTTTAAAGATGATAAAAAGAAATACTGGCTGGGATGTGCGGCTTCAATTATCATTATGTCTATTCAGTTTATGGACATACAGATATTTGCCCTTTTGGCATTGGTGCTGATTGAAATGTATAACGGAGAAAAGGGAAAGGGAAGCAAGTATTTGTTTTATATATTCTATCCTGCGCACCTGCTGGCATTAACACTTATTTCTTCGTGTCTTATAGGCTGGTGAAAAATCTAAAATCAAGGGCGGCGGTTTCTGCCGCTCTTTTTTATTGGAGCGGTCAATGGAAAGGATAAATTGTTACAACCGGTCTGGAGGGGAGATGCTTCGTTACTGAAAAGGATTTTGGCACCGACGTTAGGTTTTCCCAAAGCCTAAAAACTCCGGCTTTAAAAAATACGCCAAACAGGAGATATAAAAAAGGACGCCGATTTTTCGGCGTCCTTAATTTTATGTTTATTATAACTGTTCTTCGATAACTTCTTTAGCTTTTACAAGGGCATCAGCTATCTTGGAAGCGTCCTTTCCTCCGGCCTGAGCCATGTTGGGACGTCCGCCGCCGCCACCGCCGCATACAGCAGCCGCAGCCTTGATGATGTTGCCGGCATGTACTCCTGCCTTAACAGCGTCATCTGTAGCCATTGCAAGAAGGCTTACTTTGCCGTCCTTTGCTGAAGCGAGTACGACAACGCCGCTTCCCAGCTTATTTTTGAGCTGGTCGCCTAAGCCTCTGAGTGAGTTTGCATCTGCGTCTTTTACTTCAGCGCATACAGCCTTGATTCCCTTGATTTCAACTGCCTTTGAAATGATGTCGTCAGCAGCTCCGCCGGCCATCTTAGCCTTGAGGGATTCAAGCTCTTTAGCTGTCTGTTTCTGTTCGGCTATCATTGTTTCAACTCTCTTGAGCATGTTGTCAGGTGTAGCCTTTACAGCTTTGCATACAGCCTTAAGAGTTTCTTCCTGCTGCTGATAGTATTTAAGAGCAGCAGCACCTGTAAGGGCTTCAATTCTTCTTACGCCCGATGCGATACCGCTTTCAGAAACGATTTTGAATGAGCCTACCTGAGCTGTGTTGTCAAGATGAGCACCGCCGCAGAGCTCGATGCTGTAGCCGCCCATATTTACAACACGAACGATGTTGCCGTATTTTTCTCCGAAGAGAGCCATAGCTCCGAGTTTTCTTGCATCTTCGATGCTTTCCTGTGTAGCTGTGATGGGAAGGCTTTCAAGTATCTTTTCGTTTACGATGTCTTCTACCTGCTGTATTTCTTCGGCAGTCATAGCAGCAAAGTGTGTGAAGTCGAAACGCAGTCTGTCGGGTGTTACATAAGAACCAGCCTGCTCAACGTGTGTTCCGAGAACTGTACGGAGTGCCTTCTGAAGAAGGTGAGTAGCTGAGTGGTTTCTTGATGTTGAAAGTCTTCTTACTCTGTCGATTTCAGCTGAAGCTGTATCTCCAACGGAAATGCTTCCTTCAGCAACTGTACCGATGTGGGCAATCTTTCCGCCGATTACTTTGATACAGTCAGTTACGTTTACAAGACCCATTTCTGTCTTGATTGTACCGTTGTCACCAATCTGTCCGCCGCTTTCAGCGTAGAAAGGTGTTCTGTCTAAGAATACGGATACTTCATCGCCTGCTGATGCTGTTTCTGCAACTTCGTTATTTGCAACAAGGGCAATAACTTTAGCGTCTGTAACGGGCATTCCGTCGTATCCTGTAAATTCTGTTACCATGGCTGTATCAAGACGGTTATATACTGTCTCGTCAGCGCCCATGTATGTGTCTACCTCTCTGGCAGCTCTTGCTCTTTCTTTCTGAAGCTGCATTTCTTTCTTGAATGCTTCTTCATCAAGGCTTAAGCCTTCTTCTTCGAGGATTTCCATTGTAAGGTCGATGGGGAATTCGTATGTGTCATAAAGCTTGAATGACTTTTCGCCGTTCATAACCTTTTCTCCGGCAGCCTTCATCTCTTCGATGTCAGCTCTGAGAAGTTCCATTCCCTTGTCGATTGTCTTGTAGAAGCTGTTTTCCTCTACTGTTATTACTTTATAGATATAATCCTGTTTTTCCTTAAGTTCGGGATAAGCGTCGCCGGATGTCTGGATAACTACCTTACTGAGGTCAGCAAGGAATGTCTTGTTGATTCCAAGAAGTCTGCCATGACGTGCGGCACGGCGGAGAAGTCTTCTTAAAACATATCCACGGCCTTCGTTTGAAGGAAGTACACCGTCAGCTGTCATAAATGTTACGCTTCTGATGTGGTCTGTTATAACTCTGATGCTTACGTCTGTCTTATGGTCTTTTTCGTATTCAACGCCTGCTGTAGCGCATACTGCGTCACGAAGAGCCTTTATTGTATCAACGTCGAATATGGAGTCAACGCCCTGCATAATTGTTGCCATACGCTCAAGACCCATACCTGTATCGATGTTGGGCTTAGCAAGACGGGGATAGCTTCCGTCTTCCTGTTTGTCAAACTGTGTGAATACGAGGTTCCAGAATTCCATGTATCTGTCACAGTCACAGCCTACGCCGCATGTGGGTTTGCCGCAGCCATATTCTTCGCCACGGTCATAGTATATTTCTGAGCAGGGACCGCAGGGACCTACACCATGCTCCCAGAAGTTGTCTTCTTTTCCGAGACGAACTATTCTGTCCATGGGGATTCCTACTTTTTCATGCCATATCTTTTCAGCTTCGTCGTCGTTTTCGTAGATTGTTACATATAACTTGTCCTTGGGAATCTGAAGAACTTCAGTAACGTATTCCCAAGCCCAGGGGATAATCTCTTCTTTGAAGTAATCGCCGAATGAGAAGTCGCCGAGCATTTCAAAGAATGTACCGTGGCGTGCTGTCTTTCCTACGTTTTCGATATCGCCTGTTCTTATACATTTCTGACAGGTAGTTACACGTCTTCTGGGAGGTATCTCCTGTCCTGTGAAATAAGGCTTAAGGGGCGCCATACCTGAGTTGATAAGAAGAAGGCTCTTATCATTGTGAGGTACAAGTGAAGCGCTGGGAAGCCTGAGATGATCTTTTGATTCAAAGAATGCAAGGAAGCTTTCTCTGATTTCGTTTACACCCATTGGTCTCATAAACAAATTCCTCCGTAATTTTCTGTATTTTTAATCCGGCGAGATTAAGAAGTTCTATGGTAATCAAAAAACCCCGTTCCTGCAAAACTGACAGGGACGGGGCATATTATCCTCGCGGTACCACCCTGGTTATACCAATAAAGGTATCACCTTTGTCCTTTAACGCAGGATTTACGGAACGGCATACTTAGTTTCCGCCGAACGGCCGGTTGCCCAAAAGACTGCTGCAACAGAACACGCACAAAGGTCTCTCAGCTAGGATTTTATCCTGACCTTCTCTCTGGGAGCCGTAAAACTGCCTACTACTTCTTTTATCGCCTTTTACTTTATCAACGAGATGATTATATTAAAATGCAAGTATGTTTGTCAATGTTTTTTAAAAATCTTTTCGCATACTGGTGCCGCCTATGCCCATAGACTCACGGTATTTGGCAACGGTGCGGCGGGAAATGGAAATG
>CABPCX010000081.1 GCA_902406135.1 uncultured Eubacteriales bacterium | reverse complement strand
GACCAGTGATTTGAGCGGCCAGTGGACAAGCGACTGGCTGGCTTCTGATGAAGGACTTAATATTATAAGAAATCTCATCAGCTATTCAATGAGAAGCGATATTTTATATGATATAGAAGTAACAGGAGAGGCAGCCGGAGGAGTTTCGGAAATAACGGCAAAAATCCCGGTAAATCAGAATACATCTGAGATAGCTGCTACTATAGTTACGGAAGACGGCGAGGAATATAAAACAAATATGTCAGCAATCCTTCCCGGGGAATATAAATGTACTATTCCGACGGATAAGGAAGGAGCATATATAATAACCGTTGAAGAAAAGCTAAATGACGGAACAGTAAACGCGTATAATACCGGTTTTGTCATAGGCTATTCGGGCGAATATGATGTAAGAAAAATCAACAGCAACGGTATAATCAATGAGCTGTCGTCTTACGAAAATATAAAAGTCATAACTTCACCTGATGAAGTATACAGCTCTGAGCTTCCCGATACGTACGCCGAAAGGGACATAACGGTACCCCTTCTGATTATGGCAATCGTGCTTTTAATATTAGATATACTGCTTAGACGTTTTCCGGAAATAATTGATAAATCAGTGGCTGTTGCTGCTAGGTTTAAACCGGTTAAGAAAACCAAGAAAGCTTCTTTTGAAGAACGTATCAAGCAGGAAAAAGAAACTCAGAAAAAAGATACTGAATCAAAAATTAAAGAGGAAAAAGTTCAGACGGAGAAAAAATCATCGGCAAGTACGCTGGCTGATTTGAAGAGAAACAGGAAAAAATAACTGTTGGCGTGCGGATATTCCGCACGTTTTTTTTATAAAATGGAGATAATAATGGGTATTATTACATTTCTTTTACAGTTGTTTTAAGTATCTAAAATGTGCTTGTACCCAAAAATAATTTGTGATACTATTAATGCAATTGTTGAAATTATACTATTTATAAATATAGAATTGCAGGGGTCAAATATTATGGTAAGTTTATTTAAAATTTCTAAAAGATTTTGTGCACTGGCACTTATAATCATTATGTCATTGTCCGTTGTATCCTGCGGCAGTAAGGAGCAGGAGAAGGAAATGGTATTTTCCGAGGGCGTTTCTGTTGAAGGAATAGACGTAAGCGGCCTTACAATGGACGAAGCTTTAACTAAAGTAAAAGGGGAGTTTAACGGCGCTTTAGGCATAGATATAATCTATGAAGAAAATACTTGGACAGTTTCTTTCGAGGATATACTTGGCGAAGTTGATTTTACAACAGCATTAAATAAGGCATTTGAAATAGGACATACAGGCGACACAGAAGAGGAAAGAGATGCTGAAGCTCAGCAGGCTAAAGAAAATCCTGTTGATATAGCGGTAACATATAAATGTGATTCAGTGCTCCTTAGAGAACAGCTTATAAAAATTTCTGACGAATTTAATGCTGAAAGAGAAGACAAAATCGGCTTTGACATTGACAAAACAGCCGAAAAGGTTGTAAATGCACTGTCAAACGGAGAGTTAGAGCCGGTCGAATTTGAATTAACAGAAGAAGAAAAAGCAGAGCAGGAAAAAACTCTTATCGGAACATATTCAACATCATATTCAAATGATGATAAAAACAGAAATGAAAACCTTAGGGTTGCCTGCGAAAAAATAAACGGAACAGTTTTACAGCCGGGAGATATTTTTGATATGAATGAGGCTCTTGGACCTCAGACATACGAAAACGGATACAGAGCAGCCGGAGTTATTGAAAACGGTAAAATAGTATCAGCCCTTGGCGGCGGCGTATGCCAGGTAACTACTACAATATATAATGCCGCTATTTTAGCTGAGCTTGAAATAGTAGAGAGATACAATCATTCACTTATGGTTGGATATGTGCCCATCGGCTTAGACGCAGCCGTTGCCGGAACATATAAAAACCTCAGATTTAAAAACGATACAGACCATCCTGTATATATAGAGACATATCTTGAAAACAACAAGGTAGTCTGCAACATATACGGATATGAGATACACGACCCCGGACATAGAGTAGAATTCGAGAGTGTATGGGTATCTACCATAGGCAAACCGGCGGCAAAGGTAACGGAAGACCCTAATATGTATGAAGACGAAAGGGTAGTAACCTATAACGGAAAAACCGGAGCTAAAATCGACACATATAAACTTGTATATGAAGGAGACCAGCTTGTAAGCAAGGAATGGTTCTCATCATCAACATACGTTGCTACGGCAGATGAAGTTACGGTTGGAACAAAACCCAGAGAAACAGTTGTTGAAGATGTTCCTGTAATCGGTGAAGTTCCTGCTGAAACACCTTCGACAGGCACGACTGCTCCTGAGACAAATACTCAGCAGCCTTCACAGCCTACAGTAAATCCACCTGTAGTTACTGAAACCCCTTCAAACAATACAGGCGGTGCGGCAGATAACGGTACAGGAAGCAGTAATAACGTAAACCAGAATAATTCAGCCGGAAACGGCGATATCGTCGTAGGCGCTGATAATAATACAAACGGTGTAGCAGATGTAGTTATAGGCGGATAACAAGGGGATATGGTTATGGGCAGTAAACTTGAAATCGGAAAGGTTCCTGTAGACTTACTCAATAAACTGGTGCTTGACCCGATAAATAACAATATAAATAAAAGAGAAGATATAGTGATACGTCCTTCAACGGGAGAAGACTGCTCGGCAGTTGACCCGGGAGGAGAAATATGTGTGCTTTCCACTGACCCGATAACGGCGGCAGGAAGCAACGCAGGATATCTTGTGGTTCATATAAACTGTAATGATGCGGCATCAGCCGGAGCTGAGCCCATAGGCATACTGCTTACGATACTTCTTCCGGCCGGCAGCAGTGAAGAAGACCTGAAAGAGATAATTGACGGTGCATATAAAGCAGCAAGGGAATTAGGCATAGAAATCCTTGGCGGACATACCGAAGTTACCGAGGCCGTCAATAAACCTGTTGTAAACGGTACGGTTGTAGCAAAGACTAAGGGAAGAAAATTTATATCTTCAGGCGGAGCCAAGAGCGGCCAGCACATAATTATGACAAAATGGGCTGCCATTGAAGGTACATCCATAATAGCAGGAGACTATGAGGACAAGCTTAAGACCATATTAAGTGAAGATATAATTAATGAAGCTAAATCCCTTTCATCAAAAATAAGTGTTGTAAAAGAGGGAATAATTGCTTCTGAATATGGTGCTACGGCAACACACGACGCCACAGAGGGCGGTATACTTGGAGCAGTCTGGGAAGTAGCCGAATGTTCCAAAGTAGGCGTTGAAATCTATGCGGATGAGATACCCGTATTGGAATGTACTAAAGAGATATGCAAAGCTGCAAAAATAGATTATCTCCGTCTCATTTCCAGTGGTACTCTTATAATGACTGCCTTTGATGGAGAAAAGCTCGTAGATAAATTAAAGTCTGAGGGCATAAATGCTGCCGTAATAGGCAGGGTAACGGACAGCGGAAGATATGTTACATTTAACGGCATAAGAAAAGAACTTGTGCCCCAGGAAAAAGACGAAATCTACAGAGTAGATTTATAAAATAATACAAAGATTAAACCAGTAAAAAGGGGAGCCGTCATTTATGATATGCTCCCTGTTTTTATATCCGTAAAGCAGGATTTAGAGGGGGGACGGCATTTGAGATATGTAGTTGATGACAAAGAATTAAAAACATCTGGTTTTATTTCACTGGCAAATAAAATATGGCCGGGGGATTATAACATAGAAAAAACTAAAATAGCACTTGAGAGAACAATAAACATTACTGCGTATGATGAAAATAAGCTTATAGGGTGCATCAGGCTGCTTACTGACGGATATTATTTCGGTACTATAACGGAATTGTTTGTCCTGCCTGAATATGAGAAAAGGGGAATAGGGAGCAGGCTTTTAAGTCTTGCCAAGGAGAATACGCCTACATTATTATATTTTGGCGCACAGCCGGGACTGGAAGGATTTTATGAGAAAAACGGCTGTAAGAAGAGCCTGCAGTCTTATATTATTGAAAATAAATAAAACAGCTTATATAGTTTTAGAGCATACAAAAAGTCCGCAGATTTTTCTGCGGACTTAATTTTTTTATTCAGCTTCTGTAGTTGTTGTGTCTGACGGAGTTACATATTCGTTTAAAGCGGCATCAATAAATTTGATGTAATCATCTCCGCTGTATACGCCTTCATAGTATCCGCCTCTTGCAACACCGTTTTTATCAACCATAGTGAATGCAGGTATTGTTTCAAAATTGTTCTGAACAAATGAAGCAAGATTGCTGTCAAGTCTTATAACGGTAAAGTCTGCACCTGCATCTGCAAAGGCTTTTTTAGCTGTCTCAACAAGTTCTTTGGACTCAGCACTGTTATCAAGCTTAGATGTAGGTGTGTCGATGCAGAGAGCAACAACGTTTACATTTCCAAGCTCTTTTGCGTGTTCATAGGCCTTCTGGATGTCAGCTAAGTTATCTACATCAGGGTAGATGTATGTTCCCCATACATAGAAGAGTGTAAGGTCATAATCTCCGAAAATACTGCTGTCAATGGCTTCTCCGTCAAGGGTTTCGCTTGAGAAGGAGATAGTGTTTTTCTCGGCGTATTTTGACTCAACATACGCATCTACATCAAAATCTGTAACTATAAATGAATCGGCAAGCTCGCTTATGCCTGCGCATATTTCATCATATATTGCCACATCTTCGTCGGTCATATTTCTTACAGAGCCTACGTAATCGTAGAAAAGATAGTAGCTTACACCGTTATTTTCCTTTATAAGCTCTCTGGATGAGAATGTGGTATATAATCCTGAAGATTTAAGCTTTGAAGCCTGGTCTGTCTGAACTACAACAATTTCGCATATAGGATAGAGATAATCATCTATAACGACTCCGTCTTCTGCCTTTGAAAGGGTTTTCCAGTCTTCAGGAGTGATGTAGTTGTATTTAATATTAGCTATAGTGTAATCCTCTTCGTATGCAAAAGGATAAATGTTATTGGACTTTGTATATTCCATCCAGCTTTCAGGTGTAGTATATTTTAAGCCGATATTTGAAAAGTCAACTTCTCTGCTTGTAAGTACGCCCTGCTGAGACTCTTCCTTGGGAGTACAAGATGTCATAATTGTACCGAAAGAAAGTGCTGCAGCAAGCATAAGTGCAACATATTTAAGTTTCATTATTGTAACCTCCTAAACAATCCATAACATTATACTATAAACGGCTGTTTTTTGCAATTTATAAATTGATAATTTGCTTAAAATATAGCTTTTTCTTATAATTACTGCTTGAATTATAAAAATTAATTAATTTCTAATAGTACGTAAATGTACAATATGACAAAAAATGTTTATTATTATAAAAAGAGATTAAATACTGTAAATAAAGTAGTATAGTATTAGTAAAAAACGTAATTAGTTTTATGATGATTTACTAAATGCAGCTATGTTTATAATTAACTGTAAGATATAGAAAAAGAAGAGAAAAGAAGGGGATATGATGAACAAAAAGATTCTTCTCATTGAAGATGAAGTAAAACTTGCCAGATTTGTTGAGCTGGAGCTGAAATATGAAGGATACGAAGTAACGGTATGCCACGACGGAAGAGCCGGTTTTGATGAATTCCAGAACAATACCTATGACCTTATACTTCTTGATTTGATGCTTCCGGGCCTCAACGGAATAGAAATCTGCAGAAGAATAAGAAAGACAAGCGATATACCTATAATAATGCTTACAGCCAAGGATGAAGTTATAGATAAAGTTGCCGGACTTGATTCGGGAGCTGATGACTATGTAACTAAACCTTTTGCCATAGAAGAACTTCTTGCAAGAATGAGAGTTGCTTAAAAAAGAGTAAGACCCGAGCCTATTATTAAAAACATTTTTACCTGCGGAGACCTTGTAATAGACGCGGACAAACATCTTGTTAAAGTAGGCGATGATGTCATTGATTTGACTAAGAAAGAGTATGACCTCCTTCTTTACCTGCTCAAGAGCAAAAATATCGTTCTTTCCAGGGAGCAGATTTTAAATCAGGTATGGGGATACAACTATATAGGCGAGACAAATGTCGTAGATGTATATGTAAGATATCTCCGCTCAAAAATCGATGAGCCCTATAATAAAAAATTTATTCATACTATCAGAGGGGTAGGTTATTATATAAAAGATGATGAACAGGATTAACTGCCAGCTTAATAAAATACCTATTGCGAAGAAAATAGTCATTCTTTATGGTTCTTTATTTACGTTAACTATAATTGCCATAAGCGCTGTACTGCTTATAACGGCAAAGGGAATGGGTGTAGGAATAACTATCACAGCACTTCAAAACTGTTCCGAGACCATAGAAAGCTATGTCCTTTCCGGAAAAAACATTACCAAGGAATCTATAGAAACGATAATAGGGAGCAGCTATGCTGATTATATAATAGAAAACAAAACAGAGGGAGAAGTATATCTGAATGTAAACGCATACGGTGACGACATAGAAACTGATATGCCAATAAACAGAGACGAGCTGCCTGAAAACATTGAAGAAGAATTTGATTTTCATAAAAAAGAGGCAGACAGCGGATATATAAGAATACCTGACGACAGTGACTATACCATATATACTAAAAACGGACACGACTTTATATGTGTCCAGAATGAATTCACTTACGATGGGGACGTATACAGTGTAAAGCTGTTTAAAGCTTCTCTGGATAATATATTCTATGTAAAATATATTGCTATGAGGCTTTTATATATTGATATAGTAGGATTCCTCTTTGCGGGACTTATAGGAATATATATAAGCCATACAATGCTTAAGCCGGTACGAAAGATAAGAGAAACGGCAGAAAGAATAAGTGTTGAGGACTTAAGCCAGAGAATTGAAATAAGCGGTCCGGATGATGATTTGAAGGAACTTTCGATAACATTTAATTCTATGATAGACCGATTGGAAAGGTCCTTTGAGCAGCAGAGCCGGTTTGTATCGGACGCATCCCACGAATTAAGAACACCCATTTCGGTTATAAAGGGCTATGCCAACCTTATAAACAGATGGGGAAAGGACGACCCTGAAATACTTCAGGAGGCTGTAAACAATATTCTGGAAGAAACGGACCATATGTCGGTTATGATAAAGAACCTTCTTTTCTTAGCCAGAAGCGACCAGCACAGGGCCCATATACAGAAACAGCCCATGTCTTTAAATGACGCCGTAAGGGATATTGCCAAAGACTTAAGCGTTACCGATGAAAAAATAAATATCATTACTGATATTTGTGATAAAGATATGGTCATAGACGGAGACCCTGACCTCATAAAACAGATGTTATGGATATATACTGAAAATGCAGTGAAATACAGCGGCCAGGAAAAGACCATAACCTACAGAGTATTTTCAGAAGGACAATATGCCTGTGTCAGTGTCAAAGACAACGGATGCGGTATAAATAAAGAAGACCTGCCCCATATATTTGAGAGATTTTACAGGGTAGATAAATCACGTAATAAAAATATTCCCGGCACAGGCCTTGGATTATCCATAGCCAAATGG
>CABPCX010000080.1 GCA_902406135.1 uncultured Eubacteriales bacterium | reverse complement strand
TACAGCCAGACTTGAGGCTTCCGAAAAAGCTCTTGAAGAAGCAACTCAGAAAAGAGAAGAACAGTTTGTTGCCTTCTCCGGAAGAATGAGATTTTTCTATGAGAACAGCCAGCTTAGTTATTTAGACATTCTTTTAAGTGCAGAAAGTTTTTCCGATATGGTAAGACGTCTTCAGTACATTGAAGATATTATGGCATACGACAACAATATACTTAATGAGCTTACAGAGACACAGAATGAAATCAAAACAAGAACAGAAGAAATAGCTGAAGAAAAAGAAATGTCAGAATATCTTCTTGGTGTAGCTCAGGAAAAAATGGACAGCCTTAATGCTGTTGTAGCTGAAAAAGAAGCTCTTATTGCATCCTATGCTCAGGATGAAGAAAAGTATAACCAGCTGATTGCCAGCAACGAAAAAGCCAGCCAGGAAGCAACACAGTTAATCAACCAGCTTCTTGCAGAGCAGTCATCGTCTAAGTCTACATACGTATATACCGGCGGACAGCTCAACTGGCCGGTACCTTCAAGGGCTGCATCAAGCTCAAGCCTTTCAAGCGGATTCGTTACAAGAGATAAGCCCATAGGTACAGGAAGAGAATTCCATACAGGTTACGATATTCCTGCATCATACGGCGCAGCTGTAGTTGCAGCAGAAGCCGGTACGGTAATATATGCCGGATGGATGAGAGGATATGGAAATACAGTAATGATTAACCACGGAAACGGACTTGTTACCCTTTACGGACATAACTCAAGCCTTACAGTATCTAAAGGCGATGTTGTAAGCCGTGGACAGCAGATAGCAAAAATAGGAAGTACAGGAAACTCAACAGGTAACCACTGCCACTTTGAGGTACGTGTAAACGGTTCACCTGTCAGCCCTGAATCTTATCTTGGTGTAGGCAATATAGGATATTAAATATCAAAAACCCCTTTTAAGCCCAAAGCTTATAAGGGGTTTTAGTTTATTTCAAATTTATATTTAATTAAGCTGGTTACTCTATTAAATATTTATCTTAGTTAAAATCAGTATCCCCTGCTCTACCTGAGTTTCCAAACAAAAAAGACATACAAACTGTATGTCTTTTCTATTTATATAGTCATTATTGGTTTAAAAAATCTACTTTTTCTCTTTCAGGCGCTTTAGTAAGCATAGATACGACTACTAAAATTATGAATCCGCTTATGCAGGCAAGTATATTTGAAGGCATTCCCAAAATTCCGGGAGCCTTTCCCGCAAGAAAGAGCTCTGAAAAAATACCTATAGCAACCGTTGAAACCATAGCCGCAAATGCACCTTTAGCATTTATTCTTTTCCAGTAAAGTCCGGCAATAAGCGGAGCGAATACAGCAGTTGAGTAAAGCAGTCCGCTGAGATACATAAGGGATATTATGTTTTCAGAGAATATGCTTATTATTCCTGCCAATATCGATACTATTACCGTAACCATTTTTATAACTTTAAGTTCGTTTTCTTTTGTGGATTTTTTATTTATATAGGGAATATATAAATCATTCACAAAAAGAGTCGATGCCGAAAGAAGTATGGAGTCAGCAGTTGACATTGAAGCCGCAAAAAGTCCTCCTAAAATTACTCCTCTTATGCCTGCCGGTATATAGTTTTTAATGAGCAGAGCATATCCCATATTGGCATCCTTAAGTCCCGGAAGAAGTACTGCAATGGCTACACCTATTATAGCTATAAGAAGTCCGTAAACTATATAGCATCCTCCGGTAAATACAAATGAAAATCTGGCGGTTTTCTTATCCTTTGACGCAAGGAGTCTCTGTATATAGTGCTGATTGGTTGCATATACAAATGCGCTGAATAAGCACCAGGAAATGATTGTCTGCACGTCTACCTGTCCGAAATTAAAAAACTCAGCAGGCAGTGCGCTCTGCATACCTTCAAATCCTCCGGCAGAATGAACAGCAATGGGAGCTGCTATAAATGCCGATACAACAACTACTATAAACTGCAGTATATCCGTATTTACAACAGCGATAAGACCGCCGCCTGCCGTATAAAGCATAACAAAAATAACGGTTATAGCGATGGATAATATTTTAGGTATGCCTAAAATTCCATGAAGAGCCGTTGCGCCTACAAGAAACTGAGTGGAAATCTGTAAAGATGTCTCCAAAAGGTGCATAATAGTTGAAAATGTTCTTGTTCTTTTATCATATCTTTTTTCAAAAAATTCAGTTATGGTAACCATACCCGGAAGTTTTATTTTCCCTGCAAAAAATATTCCAAGCAGAATAAGCGCAGGAACGGCTGACCAGCTCCACCATGCGCCTGAAATACCGACCGCATAGCAGAAAGCCATGGTGCCCACAAGACTGCTTCCGCCAAATTCTGTGGCTGCCATACTAAATCCTGCCTGCAGTTTTCCAAGCTTTGAACCGGCAAGCGTAAAGTCATCAATATCCTTTACCTGCTTTGACGAACGATAGCCCACATAAGCAGTCAGTCCAAATACAGCTATAATTACCAATATATCCAATACTGACATAGAATCTCTCCTATTATGGTAAATTATCCTCCCTTTGTACGGGAGGATAACAAATAGTTATTTACACCTTTTTATGCATTTTCTGATTCAGCTTTTAACTTTTTAATCAGTCTGCTTAATACAATACTGAGGATTATACCTGCAACGCCTACAACAGCTGAGAGCATAAATATTCTCTGATATCCTGCTATTCCATAGTTTTCAATCCAGCTTCCTGCTATGTCATAGTAGAAAGTATCAGGTACGTATCCGATTACTGATATAAGTCCGGCTGCTGCACCAGTATATCTGAGGGGGATTTTACTTTCAGATATCTGGGCAAAGCCGATTCCTGTCATACCAAAGAGTACAAACGCAAGCACAAGCATTAAAACTACTACGAGCATTGTATTTGACTGCTCAACAGGAGTAACCATCATACCTACAACACAGATTATAGCAATAACAAATCCAACAATCATCATAAATATTGTTGAACCTCTTTTATCTGATAATGCACCAAAAACGGGTCCTGCAAATATTTTTGTTCCTGTCTGTCTGATGATAGAAACTGTACCAACAAGAGTTGCTGTCATTAAGAATCCTGATTCAAGATAAGGGCTTATATAAGAAAGTGAAGCTCTCATCAGGTAGAAGCAGCAGATTATTCCGCCGACAATCCATACCTGAGGTAATTTTAACACTCCAAGGTAGTCTTTAAAAGTATATTTTGTTTCTTCACTGTCTGTTATTTTTACGTCTTTGAGAACGATGTAGCTTATGATACCGATTACGATTGTAAGCACTGACTGGAAAATAAGAACATATCTGAGGCCAAGAGCTTCTACAGATACCATACCGAATATAGCAAGAGCTATAAAGCTTATTATCATACCTGATACGCCTTCAAGTCCGTTTTCCACACCAAATATTTTACCCTGCATTTCATCTGAGCCTAATGAACGGATAACTTTTATCTGTGTTGCCCAGAATGTTAATATTGTTGTGATTCCCCAAGCCATAAATGTTAACTGAATTCCTGTATAGCTTGGATATGTAGCAAGATAAAGTCCTAATGCTCCGGATGCAATATACGAGAAGCAGAGCAGTTTACGTGCGTCAAACTTATCGGCAAGCCAGCCTCCGGGGAAATACATTAAGAAACATATTTTACCGTAAATACCGTTTACCCTTCCGAACTGTTCGTGTGTAAGTCCAAGTGAAACCCTCATGGGCTCATAAAATACAGATTTCATAGTCGGAAGGCCAAACATTGCGTAAGTACCAAAAGCAAGTAATGTTACAGCAATGAGCCATCTATATTTTTCATACAAGCTAACCTTTTTTTTCATAACTTTTCTCCCTTTAATTTATAAAATTAAATATTTTCCAATGCCTGTTTCAAATCTTCTACCAGGTCTTTTGCGTTTTCAAGTCCTACGGCAATACGTATCATATCATCATTTTCTACCTGTATGAGAGTATGTGCTTCGCCAAGGCTTGTCGCAATTGTTATTACCTTTGTATTATTGCAGAGCTTATAGTCTGCTTTTCTTCTGGGAAGACCTTTAACTTCTTCCTTAAGCCAGAATGAAACGATTCCGCCGCCCATTCCGTTCATCTGTTTCTGGCACAGTTCATATCCTTCATCGCCGGGAAGCGCAGGATATATTACTTTTTCTACATAAGGAGATGTCTGTAAAAATTTTGCGATTTCAAGCGCATTTTCACAATGCTTATGAACTCGCATATCTAATGTTGCCATTCCCCTCATTATGAGCCATGCATTGAAAGGTGAAAGACAGTCTCCTGTAAAACAGGGCATTGACGGATATTTTATCTTATCAACAAGGTCTTTTCTTCCTATAACTCCTCCGCCAAGTGCATCGCCGTGTCCGTTGATGTACTTTGTAAGACTGTGCACAACAAGGTCTGCACCTAATGAAAGAGGTCTCTGTATCGGAGGCGGAGCAAATGTACTGTCTACAATGAATATACAGTCATTGCTCTTCGCTATCTCAGCTACAGCCTGTATATCAACAACACCAAGTTTGGGATTTGTAGGTGTTTCAATAAAGAATGCCTTTGTGTTTGACTGTATTTTCTGCTGCACGTCATTTAAGTCTTTGAAATCAGCAAAACTTACGTCAATGCACATTTTTGCAAGAAAATCATTCATAAGGATATTACTGTGGAAGAATAATCCCTTTGAACATAAAAGATGGTCGCCTTTTTCAAGTATGGCGTATAATGTAGATGTTATGATTCCTAAGCCGGATGAAGCAGTTAATGCACTCTCTCCACCCTCCATGGCTTTAAGCTTTTCTTTCAGTTCAATCAATGTGGGATTTCCTTCCCTGGTGTATAAGTAGCCAAGCTTGTCCCATGCACTGTCCATATCTTCAACTGTTCCAAATCCGAATGTAGCTGTCTGGTACAGTGGACTTGCCAAAGAGTTTGTTGCTGGGTCAAAAGAGTGGCCCGCATGAATTACCTGCGTTTCAAATGATAAATTTTTCATATCTGATTCATTCATATTAATTCCCCTCCTTTTTATATAGAAAATCATAGTGGTTTACCTAAGGTAAGGGTCAATATAAAAAATATGTATTGATTTTTGTGCAAAATGTATAATTTCATAAAATATTGAAAAATATACGGCAATATTATATAATTTAATATATGTTATAGGGGGTGGTTTATTTGCAAAAATACTTTACAATAGGAGAAACCGCAGAGATAAATGGTATTTCAATCAAAACACTGCGTCACTATGACGAAATAGGTCTTCTCAAACCAGCTTATATAGACCCGGTGACCAAATACAGATACTATGAATACGGCCAGTTCCCCTATATCGACAAAATAAAACGATATAAAAACGTAGGTATGTCCTTAAAGGATATAAAGGACTTCTTTGACCACAAAAGCCTTCAAAAACTTGAGGAATATCTAAAACAGCAGATGGACAAAATCAATAAGGAAGCGGAAAAGCTGGAGCAGATGAAACAAAATACCGAGCTGCTCATAACCTATTTCAATGATGCAAAAAACATCGAATTAGACGACCGTTTATATAAAAAACAGGAAAGCGAGCGTACAATAATTTACTGCGAAGCCCTTCCAAACCAGGATATTATGGAGCTGGATATGTGTTTGAGGCAGGTCATAACCGTCAATAAGCTTGATAACTACCCTGTTATAAATCCTTATGGATATATTTTAGATACCGAAATGTTTATGAAGGACAAGCTTAAAATAACTCACGAATATGTTTCCACCACTGCTTCTGCCGTAAGCAGAGAGAACTGTATTATGAAAATCCCTGAGGGCGAATATCTTTGTTTTCAGAGCTGTATTCTTTCGCAGGACGCAAAAATTGACAAGCTGAGCAATTACCTTAAAGAAAACAATATTAAACCTAAGCTCATAATTGCCAACGAGTATCTGAAAAGCTTTTATGACCCCATACATTCACCCTACGAAATACAGGTATTAATATAAAGCCAGAATATCTTTTCTTTATGATTCTAAATCAATAAGGAAAAGATATTTTTTATTTAGCCATTATGAAAAGTATTTACAGCTTTATTATTTAAAATTCATTTTCTATAGTAGTCTCCCCTCCATTTGGGCAAAAAAATAAGGCAGATAGATAACTATCTGCCTTAATAATTACTATAAAATTATTTTGCTCTTGCAGCGATTACTTTCTGCTGTACATCTCCGGGAGCCTCTTCGTAGCGCTCGAAGTAGTATGTATAGCTTCCTCTGCCCTGAGTCATTGAGCGAAGGTCGATGCTGTATTTTGCTATTTCAGCAAGGGGAACTTCTGCAACGATGCATTTCTTGCCATTGTCTATTGAATCCATACTGAGGATTCTGCCACGGCGTTTATTGATGTCACCCATAATATCGCCCATATATTTTTCGGGAACAACAACTTCCATATGTGTTATGGGTTCAAGGATAGTAGGTTTAGCCTTTGCAAGACCATCTTTAAAGGCAAGGGATGTAGCCATCTTGAATGCCATTTCTGATGAGTCAACGGGATGATATGAACCGTCAACAAGAGTTGCCTTAAGTCCTACTACAGGATATCCAGCAAGAACGCCTGTATTTACACATTCCTGAAGTCCCTTTTCAACAGCAGGGAAATACTGTTTAGGTACAGAACCTCCGAATATCTTTTCTTCAAATACATAGGGTTTGCTCATAGCGCCTGAAGGCTCAAATTCCATCCAGACATCACCAAACTGGCCATGGCCGCCTGACTGTTTCTTATATTTACCCTGAACTTTAACTTTAGCCTTGATTGTTTCTCTGTAGGGAATGATAACGTCAAGGAGTTCAGCATCTGTCTTATACTTATTCTTAAGTTTGTTCATAAGTACGTCTATTTGCTGGTCGCCTACGCCGTAAAGGATAGTCTGTTTTGTTTCTTTATTGATTTCAACCTTAATTGTAGGGTCTTCTTCTCTAAGTTTAACAAGTGCTGCTGCAATCTTATCATCGTCGCCCTTTGCTTTAGGTGCAATAGCACGTGAATAAACTGATGCAGGAAGTTCAATCTTGCTTACCTGAACAGGGTTAACACTTGAGCAGAGTGTATCCTGTGTAGCTGTATTCTGAAGTTTTGCAAGTGCTCCGATATCTCCGGCATCAAGCTCGTCAACTTCTATCTGCTCTTTACCTCTTATTACGTAAATATGAGCAACCTTTTCTTCTGTATCTCTTTCAGGGTTATAGATAACTTTATCCTTTGTAAGTTTACCGGAAAGCACACGGAAGATATTAAGTCTGCCGATATAAGGGTCAGATATTGTCTTAAATACATAAGCAGCAAAATGATCGCTTTCGTCATTCTTTCTGATTACTGTCTCGCCTGTCTTAAGGTCTGTACATTCAAATTCAGGCTTGCACTCAACTGAAGGAGGAAGGAAGTTTTTGATTGAATTCATAAGGAGCATTATACCAAGACCATAGTTTGCTGCTCCGGTAAATAAGGGAGCTATCTTTCTCTCTTTAACACCGATATTAAGGCCTTCGTATATTTCTTCGATTGTAAGTTCTTCATCTGC
>CABPCX010000079.1 GCA_902406135.1 uncultured Eubacteriales bacterium | reverse complement strand
GGCTGAAAAAGGCGATACTCTTTCTGTAAATACAGGAAAGATTGCCGCCATAGATTCAGAAACGGCAGTTGAATACGCAAAGGATGTATGAGAAGAAGGAAGCACAGAAGGTTTTATAGGAGACTATCGTTATCTTATGTCTACTTCGGATGGCGAATCTCTCATCATTTTTTTAGACTGCGGAAGAAGCTTAGATAATTTCAGAACTCTTCTTGCAAGCTGCATTGCGGTATCTATTACAGGCTCAGCTCTTGTACTGTTCCTGCTTATCTTGCTTTCAGGCCGTATAGTTAAGCCATTTTCAGAAAATTACGAAAAGCAGAAACGCTTTATAACAGATGCGGGACATGAACTAAAAACCCCTCTTACTATTATCGATGCCGATGCCGAAATACTTACCATGGATTTTGGAGAAAACGAATGGCTCAGTGATATCCAGTCCCAGACCAAACGCTTATCCGAGCTGACAAATGACCTGATACTCCTTTCCCGAATGGAAGAAGAACAGACTAAGACCCAGGTACTGGATTTTCCTTTGTCAGATATAGTTGAGGAAACAATTCAAAGTTTTCAGACCATGGCAAAAGCGCAGGAAAAAACTTTGGAAATCAGCATACAGCCACTTATTTCTTTTCGAGGTGACGAAAAAGCCATACGAAAGCTTGTTTCGCTTCTTATGGATAATGCACTCAAATACTCTGAGCCTAAAGGAAAGATATCCTGTGTGCTGAAACAGCAGAAAAATCAAATTTATTTTTCTGTTTATAACACTACAGAATATATTTCAAAGGCTCAGACGCCGTATTTATTCGACCGTTTTTACCGCACTGACCAGTCAAGAAATTCCGATACCGGAGGATACGGCCTTGGCTTATCCATTGCCCATGCAATAGTATCATCCCACAAGGGAAAAATAACAGCATCAACCACTGATGAACATTCATTAAATATTTCCGTTATACTGCCTCTTTAAAACACTTATATCAGCTTCCAAAACATTGTTTTTGGAAGCTGATATTTTTTTATTAAATCCGTGTAATTTTTAAGTTAAATTAAGTTTCTGATTTTATTATGTATTTGAAAATACTGAAAGGAGTGATTTATATGAAATTCCGACATGAATGGAAACATGAAATAGGCTACTCTGACCTTCTAATATTGAGAAGCCGTCTTAGAGCAGTTATGAAGCCTGACCCCAACGCAAAAGACGGACATTACTTGGTAAGGAGCCTATATTTCGATAATCTTCAGGATAAGGCACTTTTAGAAAAAATCAACGGAGTAAATCATAGAGAAAAATTCCGTCTTAGATACTATAATGATGACCTTTCACATATTTCTCTTGAAAAAAAGAGCAAAATAAACGGGCTTTGCAGCAAACAGCAGCAGATTATCAGCTATGAACAGACACAGCATATACTTTCAGGCAATGTAGAAGCCCTTACGTCCGGAAACAGTCCATCTTTACTTATGGAGCTGGGCATAAAAATGAAAACTCAGGGTCTTATGCCAAGGACCATAGCGGACTATAAAAGGGAACCGTTTGTATGTGATGCAGGCAATACCCGGGTAACAATGGACTATGATATACGAACAGGCATTGCCAGCAAAGACTTTCTTACCCCTGACAGCATTACGGTTCCTGCCGGAGATACTTCAGTAATACTCGAAGTAAAATGGGATGAATTCCTTCCTTCATTTGTCACCGACCTGGTACAGATACCCGGCAGACATACAAGTGCATTTTCAAAATATGCGGCCTGCAGAATATATGGCTGAAAACAAATTTAAAACAAGGAGAATTTTATGACATTTCAAGACATTTTTAAATCAAGCTTTTTAGAAAACATATCAAGCGTATCAATATTTGATATGGTGCTTGCATTGGTTTTGGCCTTTGGCATAGGGTTATTTATTTTTCTTATCCATAAGAAAACATTTGCAGGAGTAATGTATTCCTCAAACTTTGGAGTTACATTAATAGCCCTTGTTATGATAACAACTCTCGTTATCCTTGCGGTTACTTCAAATATAGTTCTTTCCTTAGGTATGGTCGGCGCCCTTTCTATTGTACGTTTCCGTACCGCTATCAAAGAACCGCTGGACATAGCGTTTCTGTTTTGGTCTATCGCAGCCGGCATAGTCCTTGCGGCAGGACTTATTCCCCTCGCCGTATTCGGCAGTGTCGTTATCGGACTTATGCTTCTCGTATTCGCAAACAGAAAGGCTCACTACAATCCATATATGGTAGTAATACGCTGTGAGGACCACGAAAGCGAACTTTCAGCAAGCAAATTTTTAAAGTCACAGGTACAGCGCTCAGTGGTTAAGAGCAAAACGGCTCAAAAAGACCTTATTGAGCTTAATATAGAAATAAGACTTAAGGACGATAATACTGACTTTATAAATACTCTGGCCGATATGTCAGGCGTAAGCAGTGCTGTTTTAGTCAGCTATAACGGCGAGTATATGGGTTAAAGGAGGTAGTATATGTCAACACACAAGTATATTGAAAGGATTTGTGCTGTTGCCACCCTTGTGATAATCATACTGTCAATACTGTTTATGAATGCCGAAAAATTCGGCATTCAGCCTGCGGCTCAGGCAAAGGAGTATGAAGAATCCCTTTTTGATACATCAGTCGTACATACAATAGACATCGAAATGGATGACTGGGAGAGCTTTCTTGAAACCTGTACAGATGAAGAATATACCATCTGTTCCGTTACAATAGACGGTGAAACTTTGTCAAATGTAGCAATAAGAGCTAAGGGCAATACATCTCTTTCACAGGTTCAAAACTATGGCAATGACCGATACAGCTTTAAAATAGAATTTGACCACTATGATGACAGTATCAATTATCAGGGGCTTGACCGTCTCTGCCTAAACAACATCATTCAGGATGATACATATATGAAAGATTATCTGACCTATCAGATGATGAACTTTTTCGGTGTTGACGCTCCATTAAGCAGCTTTGCATACATCACAGTAAACGGTGAGGACTGGGGACTGTATGTTGCTGTAGAGGATGTTTCAGACTCATTCCTGGAAAGAAACTACGGGAATGATTACGGCGAACTTTATAAGCCTGACAGCACCGGAAATATGGGTGGCGGCGGCCGTGCACCTGGTGAACAGCCGGAAAATATGCAGAATATGCCCTCACCTCCTACAGAAAATGAAGATACGGCATCTTTAACACCGCCAAATGCTTCCGATACAAATATTCCTTCTGATAACACAGATTCCTCCGAATCGGCTGCTCCTTCTGAATCAGCCGGTCCCTTTGAATCCACGGCTCCATCTGAATCGGATGATAATTCAGAATCTTCCGTTTCTTCCGGAACTGCTGATTTTCTTGGGACAGAAGATACGGCTGCAGCCAATATGCAGGACTTCAAACGTGAACAGGGAGGCCGTGGCGGAGGAATGAGCAGTGATGACACCCTGCTTGTATATACCGATGACGATTACGATAGTTACAGCAATATATTTGATAACGCCGAGACCGACATCACAGACGCCGATAAGGACCGCCTTATAGAATCCTTAAAACAGCTGAATGAAGGCGAGAACATTGAGGAAGTCGTTAATATTGATGAGGTCATAAGATACTTTGTAGTTCATAATTTTGTCTGCAACTTTGACAGCTATACCGGCTCAATGATACACAATTATTATCTGTATGAAGAAGACGGACAGCTTTCAATGATACCCTGGGATTATAACCTTGCTTTTGGAGGTTTCCAGGGGGGCTCAGATGCTACATCCATGGTTAACTATCCTATTGATACTCCTGTTTCAGGTTTATCGGTGGAAGAAAGACCAATGCTTGCTTGGATATTTGCAGATGAGACCCACACCCAGCTTTACCATGCATATTTTGCAGAATTTATATCGGACTTTTTCGACAGCGGATATTTTGACCAGATGATGGATGATGTATATTCGCTGATAGCACCCTATGTTGAAAAAGACCCCACTAAGTTCTGTACTTATGAAGAATTTGAAACAGGATTTGAAACTCTTAGACAGTTCTGTACTTTACGAGCTGAAAGTATAAACGGACAGCTTAACGGTACAATACCTTCTACTTCAGAAGGACAGCAGGAGGATTCTTCAAATCTTGTAGATGCTTCATTCATTTCTATTTCTGATATGGGAAATATGAATATGGGCAATATGGGTAATAAAGGCAGTAAAGGAGGTGATTTTAGAAGCGAAACCAATACAGTAACATCTTCTGACAGTTCCGATGCAGATTTGCAGATACAGTCTGAAACCGCAGAAAATACAGAAAATATAGAAAGCACAGAAAATACAGTTTCTTCACGAGCATTTAATACGTCGTTTGCTGCTCCTGATATGTCATTTGAAAGTCAGCCGAACTCATCTTCAGCATCAGACTCTCAAAACACCACATCAGAAGAAACTGCTGACGATTCAGCTGTAACAGCTGCAGAACAGTCAGACACCACATCAAGTGCATCAGGCACTACAGAAAATTCAGCCACAAACGGGCGCAGTACACAGATGCAGCCGTCTGAAACATCACCCTCGGCGGACAGTGCTCGTGCAGGAAGCTTTCCAACAGACACTCAAAGCAGCAGCTCTACAGTGATAATCATTGCGGCATCACTCATTGCCTTAGCTGTTGGAATTATAATAGCCGCTTTATATAAGAGATAATCTTAAATTATAAAATTCACTAACCTAAAAAAATTATGTTAACACTTTCACTACACAATAGAATTTAAAAAATTTACTTTTTTATAATTCCTCTTAAATGATCACTAAATAAAAAAACGGGAGAAAAGTATTCACTTTTCTCCCATTTATTTTTGTATTATCCACAAATTTATAACCGCTTTTGCACATTATCAGCAGGTTGCCATATACTTATTAATATCTTAGTTTATCTAAGTACATTTACCACTTTCAAGTGAAAATCAGCCTATTACGGTTACTTAAGTTTCCACTTACAGCATATATTCATCATAAATCCAGGCTGCATCTTCCACTTATATCAATATTCTGACTTTCTGATATTTCTTCCGAGCATTTTCTGGTATCCTGCCCAGGGTCCTGAGGTTGAGTCAGCACTTATAAATTCCTCAAACACCTTGCTCTTTGCGTCCATATCGTCCGCGCAATGGAGGATATGCGCCTCTATGGTCTTGGGAAGCACAGGTGAGCCATACTCGTACTCGCCATGGTGGGAAAGTATGCAGTGCTTTATTATGGTTTTAAGCCTGTCAGGGAATCCGTCTATTGTAGCTGCTGTCTTTTCAACCAATTCTGCGCCTATATAAATATGTCCAAGGAGCTGTCCGTCATCGGTATAGTCATTTAAAGGGAAATCCGAAAGCTCCCACAGTTTTCCCACGTCATGGAGCATAGCCGATGCAACAAGCACATCTCTGTCAACAAATTTATATTTATCTGCCATAAAATCACAGATTTTTGTTACTGAAAGCGAATGTTCCAAAAGTCCGCCTAAATATCCATGGTGAACACTCTTTGCTGCGGAATGTATGGGAAATTCCTTTGATACAAAGCCGTTTTTAAGTATTATCTTATCAAGCAGTTCCTTGATATAGGGGTTTTTAAAGGTCTCAATATATCCCGTAAATTCTCCCCACATCTGCTTAATATCTTTTTCCGTAGAAGGAATATAGTCAGCGGGGTCATATTCGCCCTCACGGCTTTTCCTTATCCTCTTTACGTTAAGCTGGATATCGTTGTTGAAAATCTGAGCTGTAGCATCGATTTTTATCATATCGTTTTCGGCAAAGGACTGTATGTCATTTCCCAGATTCCATACCTTTGCGTCTACTGTTCCTGTTTTGTCCGCAAGTTTAAGGGACAGATAATTTTTGTCATTCTTTGACTTAAAAGTCTGTCTGCTTTTGCAAAGATAGTGCTCGATTACCTGCTCTCCCTCTCTTATCTCATTTATATACTTCATTTTGTCCTCCTCATTCTTCTGACAGCTTAAGCGTAAATTCAAATCTGGCTCCGCCCATTTTTGATTCTTTGCAGCCGATTATTTCGCCGTGGGCGTTTATTATCTCTTTAGCGGCACAAAGGCCAAGGCCGCTTCCTGTTTTGTCACAGCCCCTTGATGCATCTGTTTTATAAAAAGCTTCAAAAACTTTTCTTCTCTGATTCTCAGGTATACCGCATCCACTGTCGCTTACGGATACGTGCACCTTATTTTCATTCTTTGGTATGGTCGTTTCGATTTCTATGGTTCCTCCCTCGGGAGTAAACTTAACCGCATTATCTATAAGATTATGCAGTACCCTGTGTATCTCTTTCCTGTCGGCAGAAACATGAGTTTCTTTTTCGTCAAATACGACCTTGCATATCAGATTTCTTTCCTTAAATCTATGTTCAAATATATCCAGCACGTCTCTTATGAGCTCATTAAGGTCAAAGTCGGAAATATCCAGCTCAAGTACGCTTTCCTGAGTTTTTCCCATATCAACTATATTGTTAGTAAGAAGTGCCAGCCTTTTTGTCTCATCAAATATTATGTCAAGATAATATTCGTATTTATCATCGGGCACTATGCCGTCTTTCATAGCCTGTATAAAGCCCTGTATGCTCGTAAGCGGCGAGCGCAGGTCATGGGCAACACTGGCAACAAAAAGACGTCTTTCCTGCTCCTTTTTCTCCAGACTTTCAGCCATATAGTTAAAACTGTCTCCCAGCTCTCCTATCTCGTCATTGGACGTGATATCAAGCCTTCGGTCAAAGTTTCCGTCAGCAATTATCTGGGCCGCTTTATTCATCTCAAGCAATGGCCTTGTCATTTTCTTTGAGAAAAAGTATATCATAACCACTGCCAGCAGAAGCCCCAGCGCTCCCGACAAAAACAGTATCTCAAACGTGGCAAGTATGGTTTCCTGTATTTCAGGAACAGGCGAACATAAAAATATTCCTGCGTACGTTACCCCATTAAATGAAATAGGATAGCCTACCGTCATCATATTTTCAGAAAACATACCGCCTATTTTGCCTCTTACAGTAACTATATTTCCGTCAAGCACACTTCGTATGGTCTCATTTGTTATGGACTGCCCTACCCATTCAGGATTTATAGATGATGAAACAGCAGACACCTGACCGAAACTATTTATAAAAAATATACTTGTTCCGGTATAATCCTCTATTACCTCCATTTTGTCCATTATTCCATTTATATCTATTATTCCGCTTGAAAAAGATTTTGCGTACTGCCTTGCAATGGATTTGGCGCTGTCCTTAAGCTGAGTCTGCTTCTGGTCAAAATAATAGTCCGTGCAGAAATAATATACGGATGCTGTCATTATACTGAAAGCCGTTATGAATATAAGTATATAAACCGCTGTCTGTTTAAAAAACAGTGAGCTTTTTTTCGCCATTTACATCATCTCGTTTCAAATTTATAACCTACACCATGGACTGTCTTTATGCTCCAGCTCTCATCATCTTTATTAAGCTTTTCTCTTATTCTTTTTATATGAACATCCACAGTCCTGGAGTCTCCAACATATTCATATCCCCAGATTTTATCCAGCAGCTGCTCCCTTGTAAAAACCTGATTTTTATTCTCCGCAAGGAAATACAAAAGTTCCAGCTCCTTTGGAGGCATAGACAG
>CABPCX010000078.1 GCA_902406135.1 uncultured Eubacteriales bacterium | reverse complement strand
TATAATAGTTTAGTGGCTTCGGATGACGGACATAGATACTGTCACTGCCCGGAGCTGATTTTTAAGGAGAATGATTTATGAATAAATTAAAAGTTATCATACTGGCGGCCGGAGAAGGAAAGAGAATGAAGTCAAAGCTTCCCAAAGTCCTTCATAAAGTACAGGGCCGTACAATGCTTGACCATGTTATAGATGCCGCAGAGAAATCCGGTGCGGAAGATATTTGCGTAGTCATAGGCCACGGTGCCGATGAGGTAAAGGCAGCTGTTGAAGGCAGAAACGTAAAATTTGCCGTTCAGGAAAAACAGCTGGGTACAGGCCATGCGGTAATGCAGGCAGGAGACTTCATAGAGGAAGACTGCGATATTCTTGTACTCTACGGAGACACACCCCTTATAACACCCGAGACCATAGGAAAACTTCTTGATTTCCATAAGGCAGAGGAAAACAGCATTTCAATAATATCAGCCATTGTTGAAAATCCCGCAGGATACGGACATATAATCAGAAACGAAAAGGGAGAATTCTTGAAAAACATCGAGCATAAGGATGCCGATGATAAAGAAAAGCTTGTTAAGGAAATAAATACAGGTATTTACTGCTTTACAGGCAAAGCCCTTAAAAAAGGCCTTTCACTTCTTAAAAACGATAATGCCCAGGGAGAGTACTATCTGCCCGACACTTTGGAAATAATACTTAAGGACGGCGGCAGAGTAAACGCCATGGCAGCCGACAGCGCAGACGAGTTTGCGGGAGTAAACTCCAGAATGCAGCTGGCAGATGCCGAAAAATATATGAGAAGAAAAATAAACCTTATGCATATGGAAAACGGAGTTACGATGATAGACCCCGAAAGAACATATATCGAAGCAGGGGTAAAAATAGGCTGTGACACAGTACTTCTTCCAGGAGTAGTCCTTGAGGGAAATACAGTTATCGGAGAAGACTGCGTTGTGGGACCCGACAGCCGCCTTACAAACGTAAAGCTTGGAAAGGGCGTTAAGTTCCAGTATTCAACAGCCATAGATTCATCCGTTGACGACAACACAACAGTAGGACCCTATGCTTATATCAGACCTGACTGCCACATAGGAAAGAATGTTAAGATAGGCGACTTCGTAGAGGTTAAAAACTCAGTAGTAGGCGACGGCACAAAGGTATCCCACCTTACATATATCGGAGACTCCGACGTGGGAGAGAGAATAAACTTTGGCTGCGGTACGGTTACTGTAAACTATGACGGACATAAGAAATTCAGAACAGTCATAGGCGACGATGTATTTATCGGATGCAATACTAACCTTGTAGCTCCCGTTAAGGTAGGAAGCGGTTCATATATTGCGGCAGGTTCAACCATAACTGACGACATACCGGAAAATTGCCTTGCGATTGCCAGAGAAAGACAGATAAATAAGACAGGATGGGTTAAAAAGTAAAATTTTGTCGACGTTTAATGTAAAAATTTGAGTAGTTTTGATGTTGAATTTTGATATATAGTGTTGTACCATATATAATGGAGTGGCTTTTGATGGCCTATTATTATAATGATATACTACCGAATAGGGGGATAATTTTAAAATGATGTACACAGGCAGAAGCAATATAAAAGTTTTTTCCTGCAATTCAAACCCTGAACTTGCTAAGGCAATAGCTAAAAATCTTTTCCTTTCTCTCGGAGAGGCTGAGGTTACAAAGTTCAGCGACGGAGAGGTTTCCGTAAAAATCAATGAGACAGTCAGAGGCGCTGATGTTTATATTATTCAGTCAACATCACAGCCCGTTAACGACAACCTTATGGAGCTTCTCGTAATGATCGATGCAATGCGCAGAGCATCAGCCGGAAGAATAACAGCTGTTATTCCTTACTATGGATACGCAAGACAGGATAGAAAAGCAAGAGCAAGAGATCCAATCAGTGCAAAGCTTGTAGCTAACCTTCTTACAGTAGCAGGCGCTGACAGAATCCTCACAATGGATCTGCACTGTGCTCAGATACAGGGATTCTTTGATATTCCCGTTGACCACCTTCAGGGAAATCCTATACTTACAAGCTACTATCGTGAAAAATACGCTGACCAGCTTGATGAGTTCGTTGCGGTTTCACCCGACCTTGGAAGCGTAGGAAGAACAAGAAGCTTTGCAACAAGAGTTGATATCCCTATCGCTATTATAGATAAGAGACGTCCTAAGGCAAACGTAAGTGAAATCATGAACATCATCGGTAATGTTGACGGCAAGAGAGTTATCCTTGTTGACGATATGATCGACACAGCAGGTACTATCTGCAACGCTGCGAAAGCACTCGTTGAAAGAGGAGCTATCGAAGTTGACGCTTGCTGTACACATCCTGTACTTTCAGGACCTGCTATTGAAAGAATTCAGGATTCACCCATCAACGAGCTTGTTGTGCTTAACACTATACAGCTTCCTCCTGAAAAGAAAATACCTAAAATTAAGGAACTTTCCGTTGCGCCCATCTTTGCTGACGCAATCAATCGTATTCACGAAGGAATTTCCATTTCTAAACTTTTTGATTAATGAAACTGACCGGTTTTCTTTAGGGGAAACCGGTTTTCATTTTGAAAGGAGATGTTTATATGAAATATGATTTTCCAAAAATTGACCTTCACCTCCATCTTGACGGCTCTATGCTTCCCGAGTCTGCATGGGAAATGGCAAAGGAAAGAAATGTAAAGATGCCCGCCGACAATCTTGAGGATTTTAAGAAGTTTATTGTTGTCACAGCCGACTGCAGAAGCGTAAACGAATATCTTGAAAAATTTGAACTTCCCCTTCAGATAATGCAGGATAAGGAAGCCATAATACGTACGGCAAGGGAGCTGGTGCTTCTTCTTGCGTCACAGGGACTTGTGTATGCGGAAATCCGTTTTGCACCCCAGCTTCATACAAGAAAGGGCCTTACACAGGCAGATTCAATCGAAGCAGTAATCGAAGGCGTTAACGAAGGAATGGCAGAAGCCGCAAAGAAAGGCACTCCCATAGATATCGGAGTTATATGCTGTGCCATGAGTATCGGAAAAGCCGATGTAAATAAAGAGGAAAACCTTGAAACAGTAAGGGTATCCAGAGAATATCTTGGCAAGGGTGTAGTTGCCGCAGACTTAGCGGGAGCGGAAGGAATAGTTCCTTTAAGCGACTTCCATTATATATTTGACTTGGCAAGGGAAATAGGAATGCCATTTACATGCCACGCAGGAGACAGCGACGGTCCCCAGACAGCTTGGGACGCCCTTGAATTCGGCACAAAGAGAATAGGCCATGGACACAGGGTATATGATGATAAGGAGCTTATGAAGAAGGTTATTGAAGACAATGTAACCCTTGAAATATGCCCCACAAGCAATATCCAGTGCCAGTCACAGCCCAGCTATGCCGAGCACCCCGCAAAGAAAATGTTTGATGCCGGCGTAAGGGTTACTATAAACACAGACAATATGATACTTTCAGACATTGACCTGGATAAGGAATATGACCACTGTCTCAATGATATGGGCTTTGAATACAATGACCTTATAAAGATGAATATCTATTCCGCAGAGGCGGCATTTATGCCTGAGGAAAAGAAACAGGCAATAATCGAAAAACTTAAGAAGGCATTTAAATAATGGGATTAAAGAAGATACTGTGCGCGTCGCTGTGCTTGGTGATGGTGCTTTCAAATACGGCCTTTGCACAGGAAACAAAGGAATATGTATCAGACAGCATAAAGGTCATTAAGGACGGTACGGAAATGACTGTCCAGGCCTGCAATATAGACGGATACAATTATTTTAAGCTTAGGGATATGTCAGCCCTGCTTAAAAACAGTGACAGCCGCTTCAGCGTTAAATGGGATGAAAAAACCGGCAACGTAAATATTTACAGAGGCCGTGAAGACGCCGGAGACTTGGAAGTCGTTAATACAGGGGGACCCGTTTCAAAAAGCGGCACAGCTGTGGCAGGAGAGGGAGTAATTTATGCCGATAATGTGAAAAAGTATGCCGAAAGCTATATTATTGACGGATATAACTACTATAAGCTCAGGGACCTGGCGGAAATAACAGGCTTTAATACGGATTGGGACGCAGTGAATTCGGCAGTTATCATAAATACCGAAAATGATAACATAACACCTTGGAAGTATCAGTCCATGCTGGGCAGAGGAATGGGTGTTGACTGGTCCAAAACAAAGCAGGGAACCGAAAATTATAATGAGCAGACGGTTATTGATTTTGCGTCTGCCGGCGTATCCCATGTAAGAATAAGGATAGCCGACGATATAAGCGATGAACTGCTGGAAAGCCTTGATAAGCAGATAAATGACTGCCTTAACCACGGCATAATACCCATAATAGCCTATCAGGCCGACGACTTTAAAAACGACCCCAGCGAAGAAAATATAGCCCATGCCGTAAACTGGTGGAAAACCGTAGCGGAAAGGTATAAGGACTATTCAAAGCTGCTTTCCTTTGACCTGCTCATTGAGGCTTCGGACAGCATAAACAAGCAGCCCGATAAACTCAATGAATATTATGAAAGAGCGGTAACGGAGATAAGAAAAACAAATCCCGAAAGGATAATATTTATCTCACCCATAGTACGCTCTGACCCTGCCTATCTCAGCGAGCTTAAAATACCCACAGACCATAACGGATATCTTATGGCTGAGTGGCATTTTTATGCGGCAGGTCCCAGCAAGACCAATGATAAAAAACTGTGGACTACAGGAACCGATGAGGAAAAGGCCCTTATAACTGACAAAATCAATACAGCCCTTAAATGGCAGGAAGAAACGGGAATACCCACATGGGTAGGAGCCTGGATGGCAGGAAATTATAATGACAGCGACGACTACAGTGTAAAGGAACAGGTAGTATTTGCCACATTTATGACAGAGAGCCTTGATAATGCGGGCATACCCTTTGCGGTAAATTCCGATACCAAGTTCTATGACAGAGAAAAGAACAAGTGGATAGGAAAAATGGAACCCTTAAGAGATGCCATTTACGGAAATAATCTTTACAAAAAAAGGAACTGATTTTTAAGTCAGTTCCTTTTTTGTATGCTTAAAATGTTTTGTCATTACTGCTCGGCAAATATTTTGGTGCATTTTACAGCCTTTTCCCAGCCCTTTATAAGTTTCTTGGCTTCTTCCTCGGGCATTTTAGGCTCGTAGGTCTTATCCAGCACCCAGCTCTTTTTAAGTTCCTCTTTGCTTTTCCAGAATCCTACGGCAAGGCCGGCTAAGAATGCCGCACCAAGGGCCGTTGTTTCGGCAATTACGGGCTTAAGAAGTGTTTTGCCCGTTATGTCTGACTGAAACTGCATTATGGGGGCGCTTACGCTGGCACCGCCGTCCACTTTGATGGTGTTTATGTCACTGCCCGTATCGGCGGCCATGGCATTTATGACGTCCATGGACTGGAAAGCGATGCCTTCCAGGGCGGCTCTGATTATATGCTCCCTTGTGGTGCCTCGTGTGAGACCGAATATGGAACCTCTGGCATACATATCCCAGTGAGGAGCGCCCATTCCCGTGAAGGATGGAACAAAGTATACACCTTCCGAGGACATAAGCTTTGAAGCCAGATAATCGGCATCACAGGCACTGCTGAAAAAGCGCATTTCGTCCCTGAGCCACTGTATTACGGCACCGCCAACGAATACGCTGCCTTCCAGAGCGTAGTTTACTTTTCCGTCGATGGAGGATGCAATGGTCGTTATAAGTCCGTTGCTGCTTATGGAGGGCGTATCTCCTGTATTCATAAGTATGAAGTTTCCTGTGCCGTATGTATTTTTTACGTCTCCCTTTTCAAAACAGAGCTGTCCGAAAAGAGCGGCCTGCTGGTCTCCGGCTATGCCTGCAATGGGAATTTTTGAGCCGAATTTATCGGTGTAGCCGTATATCTCGGAGCTGTTTTTTACTTCGGGAAGCATACATTCGGGAATATCCAGCTTTTCAAGTATATGCCTGTCCCATTTAAGGGTGTTTATATTAAAGAGCATGGTCCTTGAAGCGTTGGTGCAGTCGGTTATGTGGACTTTGCCGTCGGTCAGTTTCCATACAAGCCAGGTGTCAACGGTGCCGAAAAGCAGTCTGCCTTCCTCTGCCTTTTCCCTGGCACCTTCCACATTATCAAGTATCCATTTTATTTTTGTGGCGGAGAAATAGGCATCTATAAGAAGTCCTGAGGAAGACTTTACATATTCGGCAAACTCTTTGTCCTTTTTGAGTTCTTCGCACATATCCGCCGTTCTTCTGCACTGCCATACTATGGCGTTATAGATGGGGATACCCGTATCCTTATCCCAGACGATGGTTGTTTCCCTTTGGTTTGTTATGCCTATGGCGGCTATTTCGGAAGGTTCGATTTCGGCCTGTATAAGGGCGTCTATGGTAGTGCTGTACTGGGAATTATATATATCCTGGGGGTTATGCTCAACCCAGCCGGGCTTAGGATATATCTGGGGATATTCCTGCTGAAATTTAGATATTATATTTTGATTTTTATCAAAAATTATAGTTCTGGAACTTGTCGTACCCTGATCAAGGGAAATGATATATTTTCCTGCCATAATTACCACGCTTTCCGTTTAAAATACTAAAATAAGAATATTTCCCGAAAGACGGGGCATATTCAAACATAGTATAATTTTACTATATATTGATGACGGACACAACTTAAAACGTGGCATAATATACTAATCGTCAGGCAGAGCTTGAATATTTGAAAAATACCATTGACAACGGTTCAAAAATATGTTAAAAATATAACAAAGATAACCGTTAAATATCTATTTTAAACAGGAGGCAAATTATGAAAATAGCATTTTACGACACAAAGCCTTACGACAAAATTTGGTTCAAACCCCTTGCAAAAGAGCATAATTTCGACATAACTTTTTTTGAGACAAAACTCAGCAGAGACACCGCAATCCTTGCCACAGGCAACGATGCAGTTTGTATATTTGTTAACGATGAAGCGGACAAAGAAATCCTTGATATACTTCATGAAGCAGGCGTTAAAACTATTCTTCTCAGATGTGCGGGATATGATAATGTGGATTTAAAGGCAGCCGAGGGAAGATTTGACGTAATGAGAGTTCCCAGCTATTCACCCGCAGCCGTTGCGGAGTTTGCCCTTACACTTCTTCTTGCGGTAAACAGAAACGTACACAGAGCATACCAGAGAACAAGAGATTTCAACTTCAGCATCAACGGTCTTATGGGAATGACCCTCAAAGGCAAGACTATCGGTATCGTTGGTACAGGTAAAATCGGTCAGGCCATGATAGACGTACTCCAGGGATTCGGTATGAAAATCCTTGCTTACGACCCTTACCCCGTTGAAGGCCTTAAAGCTGAGTATGTAACAAAAGAGGAACTTTTCAAGCGCTCAGACATCGTTTCTTTCCACTGCCCTCTTACAGACGAAACAAGACACGTTGTAAACGCTGATACAATAAAGATGATGAAACAGGGTTCAATAATCGTAAATACTTCAAGAGGTGCCATAGTTGATACAACTGCCCTTGTTGAAGCCCTTAAGGCAGGAAAATTCGCAGGTGTTGCCCTCGACGTTTACGAAGAGGAAGACGAGTACTTCTTTGAAGACAGGTCAAACGAAATCATCAGCGACGATGAACTTTCAAGACTTCTTACATTCCCCAACGTACTCATAACAAACCATCAGGCATTCTTTACAAC